>JAFWKS010000046.1 GCA_017511325.1 Erysipelotrichaceae bacterium | reverse complement strand
AGGGAAGATCTGGAATCACTTCCGGGTGTAGGAAGAAAAACAGCTAATGTCATCTTAAGCAACTGCTTTGATGTACCGGCTTTTGCGGTTGACACCCATGTTTCCAGAGTATCCAAAAGACTGGGTATAGCTGATAAGCAGGATGAGCCTTACAAGATAGAAGAAAAACTGATGAATTATTTTCCCAGAAAGGATTGGGGGAAACTTCATCATCAGTTCATTTTTTTCGGCCGTTATAAATGCAAGGCTGCCAAGCCTGATTGTGCAGACTGTCCGTTAAAGAAGATCTGTACTATTTAGCGTGATAGAGCTTCTTGGTCTGGTAGATCGGCTCCATGGTTAGGTGCATGCCTAACTTTTTAAATACATTGACATCCACTTCAGAGAGGATGACAGAAGAGTGGACTTCGCATCCTTTAAGCAAAGCCAAGGCGTCCAGAGCCTGCTTGCACTGTTTTGAGGTTATGGAGTCTACAGCCAAGGCGATCAGGACTTCATCGGTATGAAGACGCGGGTTGTTTCCTTTTAATGATTTCGTTTTTAATTCCTGTATCGGGGTAAGAACTGCTTCTGAAAGGATAGGCACATCAGGGATCTCAGCCGCTATCTTCATGACATTAAGCAGCGCAGCAGCAGAAGCTCCCATGAGCTTGGATGTCTTGCCGGTAATGATCTGTCCGTTATATTCGATGGCTACAGCCGGTTCGCCTGTCTTATGCGCCAGTTCCATAGCCTTAGTGGCAACTTTCCTGTCTTCGATCGTAACGCCGGCTTTATTCATGATCGTCTCCATTTTGAAGACTGAATCTTCAGTCGTGTTGTCTTTTCTCAGTTCTATCAAAAGATCATAATATCTTCTGATGATCTCGTTTTTGGAAGCAGTCCGGCATACTTCATCATCACTGATGCAGTAGCCTGCCATATTGACGCCCATGTCAGTAGGGGATTTGTAAATCTGTTTCCCCATGATCCTGACCAGCAGATCATTGAGGATAGGAAAGACTTCCACATCACGATTATAGTTGATGGCGATCTCATTATAGGCTTCCAGGTGGAACGGATCGATCATGTTGACATCATTCAGGTCGATCGTTGCAGCTTCATAAGCCAGATTTACCGGATGGTTTAATGGCAGATTCCAGATAGGGAATGTTTCAAACTTGGCATAGCCGGCTTTCAGGCCTCTTGAGTTGTCATGGTACATCTGTGAAAGACAGGTGGCCATTTTTCCTGAACCGGGGCCGGGAGCAGTTACGACGATGATCTCGCGAGTAGTCTGCAGGTATTCATTCTTGCCGAAACCATTCTCAGAAAGAATGAAATCGACATTATTTGGGTAATTGTCTATCGCATAGTGATAAGCGACTTTGATCTTGGATTTCTCAAGCTGCTTTCTCAGCTTTATCGCTTCTGACTGCTTATTGAAATGGGTAATGACGACACCGCCGATCTTCAAATCTACGGCATTGAATGAATCGATGAGCCTTAAAAGATCATGTGAATAGGTTATTCCAAGATCAGAACGCATCTTGTTTTTTTCAATGTGGTTGGCATTGATGACCAGGACCATCTCCACTTTGTCTTTAAGACTCAGCAACATCTTGATCTTGGTATCCGGTTCAAAGCCCGGAAGGACTCTGGATGCATGATTGTCATCAAAAAGCTTGCCACCGAATTCCATATACAGCTTATGGAATTTTGAAACTCTTTTACGGATGTTCTGTGACTGAAGCTTAATATACTTCTTATTGTCAAAACCCTGTGCAATCATATTTACTAGTATAATATAAATCTGTATATATAATTTATTATTTTTTATTTTTCCCTAACTTGCCAAACTGAATTCCGTTTTTAAGATCGGAAACCTGTTTGACAGAATAAAATGCATTTAAGCGGGATTTACTGTTACAGTAATTTCCGCTTTTATTATTTTTTGAAGAATATCTTTGTTTTATTAAACGCATT
>JAFWKS010000472.1 GCA_017511325.1 Erysipelotrichaceae bacterium | reverse complement strand
TGTTTTTAACATCAGAGCTCATAAGTGATTTTCAATTGACTGTGTACTGATTTGCACCGACCATCAGTTCTCTAGATCACGTCTCAATTGAACATGTCTTAATCTTAGCTTAGTCTTCGTCAGAATTCAGGTTGATGTCTCCGCCAACCTGCAGGTTTTTCGGTGAACATAGTATGACGTTGTCACCGACTTTTTTGATCGAACCGTCAACGCCATAGACAACACCTGACAGGAAGTCGATGATCCTCTGACGGTATTCAGAAGGCATTCTGTGCAGATTCACACAGCATGCACGCTTGCTTTTTATATGATGGCCGATCTCTTCAGCTTCATCGAAATTGCGCGGTTCAAATAAAACGATATTTGTGTTGGCTGTGATTGCTGAAGAACCGGATAAAGTACCTCTTTCATATGGGGATACAGCCTGAGCTTCTTCAGGGGTCAGTTCCAGCTGCTCATCATCATCTTCAGGAGCAATGAAATCTTTAAATTTATCCGCAAGTCCCATGTTTTCTCTCCTTCATTACTAATCTATTTTATCAACTCAAATTGCTTTAATCAACTTATGTTTTACTAAATATTCGTATACTCCGTCTTCAAGAACATCACCGGTTTTTTCAAAGCCGTATGCCTCCAGTGCTTTGTCGCAATTTCCCATTAAAACAGGATGTTTTACCTCTTTGAGCATCTCCAGATCATTCATCCCATCGCCGAAACAGTAGGTATTCTCCTTGGGGATCTTCATATATTCAACGAGCTTTTTGACTCCTACTCCCTTGTTGACATCTTTGACATTGACATCGAGCGAACAGAAACCGTTATGTGCAGCCAGATCGGCGTACTCGCCAAGTTCCTCTTCCAGTCCTTCAAAATAAGCAAAGTCGGTAAAGCCGATCATGGCGATGTAGTAAGGACCATCAACTCTTTCTTCACTGAAAGAATCTATGCACAATCCCCAGCCACTGGCGAATTTTCTGAAAGCATCAAGCTTTAAGGAATTGACAAACATCTCATCGATCGTTTCCAGGATATAGAAACCGTTTCTTTTTCTGACAGCCTCTTTGATCCTGTCAATGGCTTCAGGCCTGAAACTGATCTTATAGATCGGCTTGTTTTCGATCTCGCCATAGGCACCATTGCACAGGATATAACCGCTTGGCTTAAGATCGATCACCTGCTTATTTAAAAGCCCCTTGCATCGTCCGGATGAGATCATTACGCAGTCACCGTTGTCCTGCAGCTGTCTGACCGCATACTTTGTTTTTTCTGAAATGTCAGGCATCCCCCTTGAAGCATCAAGGATCGTACCATCGATATCCAGGAATATCAATCTGTTCATACTCGTAAATTATACATCAATTTATATTAAAACCTCCTTGCGGAGGTCTGTATCAGAATTTCTGTTTGAGTTTTATTACTCCTGTCACATCGTATCCGGCTTCTTCAAGTTTATCGGCGATATCCTTGTAGCCATTGATGATGACGACGATCTCGATGCCCCTGGTGCCTTTGTATACGGCGATATTGGAGATCGATACTTCATTTTCGGCGATGACCCTGGCGATGTCCTTGATGACGCCCAGACGGTCTTCCTTGATGGAGATCACATAGCGCATGCCACTGTGATTGTAGCCAAGCAGATCGATGAAGGCTGTGAAGATATCATTGTGTGTGATGATGCCTTCCAGCATGCCTTCCTCATTCGTGACCGGCAGACAGCCGATATCATTTTTTCTCATCAGCATCGCTGCTTCTTCAAGCAGTGCTTCCTTGCCGATAGTGATGACATCCTTGATCATGATCTCACCGATCGTCAGTTTGTTAAGAAGATAATTCAGTTCAAATACCGATAAAGTAGAAGTGTTGTTAGGTGTGTTGGAAGCGATCAGACCTTCGGTAACGAGACCTACCAGTTTTCCGGCACCATCAACTACAGGAAGTCTGTGCAGCTTGTTCTCTGACATCAGATCGATAGCTTCAGAGACAGAGTGATTAGGCCCAATGACGATGGGACTAGGGACCATATTATCTTTAACGTACATAACTAACCTCCCAGGTAAGCTTTTCTTATATCCTCACTGTTAAGCACTTCTTCACCTGTTCCGGACATGACGATCCTGCCGGTTTCGATGACATAGGCTCTTTTTGCAATGCTTAAAGCCATCTTGGCATTCTGTTCAACTAACAGTATGGATGTTCCGTTCTCATTTATCTCTTTTATTATACTAAAAATTTCCTTGACCAGTAATGGCGACAGGCCCATGCTAGGCTCATCCAGCAGCATGATCTTAGGCTTGCTCATGAGGGCTCTGCCCATTGCCAGCATCTGCTGTTCGCCTCCGGAAAGTGTTCCTCCCAGCTGTTTCCTTCTTTCTTCAAGACGCGGGAAGAGTTTATAGACATTGCGCAGATCGTTCTGGATCTCTTCCTTGTCGCTTCTGGTATAGGCGCCCAAGATCAGGTTGTCTTCAACAGACTGCGAAGCAAAGATCCTTCTTCTTTCCGGACATTGCGCTACGCCCATTTCAACTATCTTATGGGCAGCGATCTTGCTGATATCCTTGCCGTCAAGTTCAACTGTTCCGGAATATGGCTTAAGCAGTCCGGAAATAGTATGCATGGTCGTCGTCTTGCCGGCGCCGTTAGCACCGATAAGTGTAACGATCTCACCATCATTGACTTCAAAGCTGATGCCCTTGATCGCTTCGATCACGCCATAGCGGACTACCAGATCATTAACCTTCAACATAATCAGTCACCCAAATAAGCCTTGATGACTCTTTCATCGTTCTTGATCTCATCAGGGCCTCCTTTCGCTAAAAGTGTGCCATAGTTCAGGACATAGATCCTCTCGCAGATGTTCATGACTAAAGACATATCGTGTTCGATAAGCAGGATCGCGATATTGAATTTGTCTCTGACAAATCTGATCGTGTTCATCAGATCTTCTGTTTCCTGAGGATTCATGCCGGCAGCCGGCTCATCAAGAAGCAGGACTTTTGGATTGGTCGCCAAAGCTCGAGCGATCTCCAGCCTTCTTTGAGCACCGTAAGGCAAAGCGCTGGCCTGAATATCCTTCATCTCCAGAAGATTGAAGATCTCAAGAAGATCAAGAGCCTTCTCTTCGATAAGCCTTTCATTCTCATTGCGCTTGCGGGTATGGAAGATCGTATCGAAGAATGAGTACTCATAAAGATTGTTCATACCAACCTTGACATTGTCGATGACACTGAGATTGCTGAAAAGACGGATGTTCTGGAAAGTTCTGGCAATGCCGGCTTTGTTGACATCGACGGTATTCATCTTTTCAATATTTGTGCCATCAAGATACATCTGACCTCTTGTCGGTCTGTATACTTTGGTAAGCATGTTGAAAACAGTAGTCTTGCCGGCACCGTTAGGACCGATCAGGCCGACTATCTCATTTGGATTTATTTCCATATCCAGATTGTTTACGGCAGTCAGACCGCCGAAATCTATACCAAGATCTTTGACTTCAAGAACAGGATTCATTCTTTGGCCTCTCCTTTCTTAAAGATTTTCTTGCTTAATCTGTCGATCATATCCTTCAATCTGGCACTGTTGGTCATCTGCATGACGATGATCAGAACGATCGCATATATCAGCATGCGGTAATCCTGCAGAGAACGAAGCAGTTCCGGAAGGACATAAAGTACGACTGTAGATATCATCGTGCCATTGATATTGCCAAGTCCGCCAAAGACGACATATACCAGGGCAAGGATCGATGTATTGAAATCAAATTTTGCCGGCTGCAGAGTTGAATAGTTCAATGCATAAAGTGCACCAGCCATACCTGCCAGGATCGAAGATACGACAAAGGCCAGTGTCTTGGTGCGGGTAATGCTTATACCGATAGATTCAGCTGCGATCCTGTTGTCCCTTGCAGACATGATGGCTCTGCCATGTCTTGAATTGATCATTGAATAGATCACAAACAAAGTGATCAGGATCATCACGAAACCGGAAGTGAAATTGGAGATCTTTGCTGTATCGGTAGCACCCATCGGACCACTAAGAAGCATCTTTCCTCCTTCAAGAGAAAGGTTGTT
>JAFWKS010000471.1 GCA_017511325.1 Erysipelotrichaceae bacterium | reverse complement strand
GGATGATTTTTCCTTGCTGAAGGGACGATACTGGATAGACTGCTATTACTTCAACGATTCAGATGAACTGTTCATGTATTTCATCAAGAAAGAAGATGAGATACATCCGGATACGATCAAGGCCTATGCCCACAGATCGAACCAGTTCACACCTCAACAAAAAGAAGAGTTCGAAAATAGAAAACAGAAAAAGAAAAGATAAACATAACAATAGGGGGATATAAAAATGGCTGTTTATAAGGAAACGATCAATGACATTAAATCTAAAGGCGGAAGCCCGACTTACATCAACATTACAAGTGAAGTAAGAGAGATCATCAAAAGAAGCGGCATCAAAGATGGCGTTGTTCATGTGATCTCGCCTCATACGACCTGTTCAGTTTTCTTTGAGGAATATGTTCACGATACCATGCCTGATGGCAAAGAATTCATCCAGCAGGATCTTGACAATGTCCTGGCTAAGATCATTCCTGATCAGACGGCCTGGGGACAGTATTTCTATCCGGGCGTAAAACATTTTGAAGATGTTGAAACATGGCCTGATTATCTGAAGTATCTGCCTAGTGGCACAAGAGAAGAACTGATGAACTGTGATGCTCATCTTAAAGCTACGATTCTAGGCAATTCCGCAACATTTGAGGTCGACAATGGCGAACTTGGCGTCGGAAAGACCGGTTATGTCTATTTTGTTGACTTTGACAGAACGCATCCACGTTCTAGAAGATGCAAGGTTGTCGTTATCGGAGAATAATTGATGAAACTGGGTATTGTCGGAGCAGGTTTAATAGTTTCAACATTACTTGAGTTTATTCATGAAGTGGATATTGAACTGGTAGCTATAAGTGCTACACCAGCAGAAATAGACAAACTCAATGAACTTAAGGCAAAACATGGTTTTAAGTATGTCTATACGGATATTGATGAATTATTGAAGAATGATGAAGTTGATACTGTTTATCTTGGAGTAAACAATCAGCTTCATTATCTTTTTGGCAAAAAAGTGCTTGAAGCAAATAAACATCTGATCATGGAGAAGCCTTTTGCATCCAACTATGATCAGGCTTGCAGGCTTGTTGAAATGGCCAGAGATAGACATTTGATGATCTTTGAAGCTATCTCTACGATCCATAATCCCAATTTCCTGAAGATCAAGGAGCTTCTGCCTACCTTGGGTGATATAAAGATCGTAACGGTAAACTATACGCAATATTCATCCAGATATGATAGATTCAAGGAAGGCGTGATCCTGCCGGCTTTTGATGTCAATAAATCCGGTGGGGCATTGATGGATCTGAATATATACAATATCCATTTTATTCTTCGTCTATTTAATGCACCTAAAAATGTCCGCTATATCGCAAACATCGAAAAAGACATCGATACATCTGGCATCCTGACTATGGAATATGATAAGTTCAAAGTCGTTTCCATAGCGGCAAAAGACTGCGGTGCTCCGTTCACCAACTGCATTCAGGGCAATCTGGGCTGTATCTATACCAGTTCTCCGCTTTTTACACTTACCGATTTCTATTATCAGCTTAATAAACAGGAACCGCTTCATTATGATCTGACGAATAATTCACATCGTATGAAACATGAATTTCTTGATTTTATCGAAATGTTCAATAATAAAGATTACAAGTCTGTTTATGAGCTGCTGGAGCATTCAAAGGAAGTTATGAAAGTGATCACCAAAGCCAGAAAAGATATAGATCTGGTATTTCCGGATGATTCGAATTTATAGGGGAGAAATAAGATGATAAGTGGCATAAATCATGTAGCATTGATCGTTTCAAAAGAAGAATGTCTGGATTTCTATAAGAAACTGGGCTTTGTGGAGACCAGCAGGCTAAACAGACCGGAGAAGAATGATGTGCTGCTCATGATGGAAAACAAGGATGCGGTTCTGGAAGTATTCATCAGACCTGATGCCCCGCTGAGACTGTGCAAGCCTGAGGCATATGGCTGTCGGCATATTGCATTTGATGTCGATAATCTTGAAGAAATACTGGAACTTCTAAAGGATTACGAATGCCAGAAGATCAGGACGACGGAAACAGGCAGAAGATTCGTATTCATATCCGATATGGATCATCAGCCTGTAGAATTCATGGAAAAGATTTAAAAAGTGCAAGTCTATTG
>JAFWKS010000470.1 GCA_017511325.1 Erysipelotrichaceae bacterium | reverse complement strand
CAGGCGGAGACAGAGGCTGGAAGGGTGATGTTCCTAGATTTTCCTATGATATATCTAAAGTATTGAGTACAGACTGGAGACCGAAACATTCATCTGATGAAGCGGTCAGACAAACTGTTAAGGATGCGATAAAGGCAGGAATGTAATGAAAGCAGTAATAATGGCGGGTGGCAAAGGCACTCGTCTTTTATCTCTTACAAACAACGAGATACCAAAACCGATGGTAGAGGTTCTGGGGAAACCTATTTTATTGTGGCAGATTGAAAGGCTCAAAGAGTATGGCATCACAGATATCATGCTGGTGGTTGGCCATCTGAAAGAAAAAATAATTGGATTTTTCAAGGATGGCAAAGCTTACGGTGTCAACATAAGCTATTTTGAAGAAAGCAAGCCATTAGGTTCAGCCGGGTCACTATATTATCTTAAAGATTTTCTGAATTCAGAAGATTTCCTTCTGGTGTTCGGTGACGTCATGTTTGATATCGATATCAACAGGATGTACAACTACCACAAAGAAAAGAATTCCTTTATTACTCTGTTTGCTCATCCGAACATGCATCCGTTCGATTCCGATCTTCTGGTTACAGATAATGAAAATAGAGTACTGAAGATCGATTCCAAACACAATATTAGAAATTACTGGTATAAGAACCTGGTCAATGCAGGTTTTTATATCATGAACGGAAAGATATGTGATTATGTTAAGGAAGACACCAAGACCGATCTTGAAAAAGATCTGATTCCTGCTGCAATGAAGGAAAACAATGCCTATGTTTACAGATCAACAGAATATATCAAGGATGTCGGAACGGTTGAAAGGATAGAGCTGGCAACAAAAGAGATTAATAACGGTCTGATTTCCAATAGATGTCTGAAAACCAAGCAGAAAGCGATCTTTATGGACAGAGATGGAACTCTCAATAAATATAATGGTCTGATTTATAAAGAGGAACAGTTTGAACTTGAAGATTGTGCAATCGAGGCAATAAGGTTGATAAATGGATCAGGATATCTGGGAATCATCATAACCAATCAGCCGGTAGTTGCTAGAGGCCTGTGTGATATTGAAGATGTTGAAAACATTCACAATAAGATGGAGACTCTGTTAGGCAAAGAAGGTGTCTATCTTGATGATGTTTTTTATTGTCCACATCATCCTGATAAAGGTTACCCTGAAGAAAATCCTCTATACAAGATCAAATGCCATTGCCGCAAACCTGATACAGGCATGATAGAAGAAGCGGTCAATAAGTATAATATTGATTTAAAAGAATCGTGGTTTATAGGTGATACGACCATGGATATTCAAACCGGAAAAAATGCCGGGTTGAAGACCATTCTGGTCAAGACAGGTATAGCCGGTCAGGACGGCAAATATGATGCAAAAGCTGACTATATATGCGATAATTTGGAAGAAGCTGTGAAGCTAATAATAGGTGAGAAACATGAATGATTATACACAGGATATAAAAGACTATATAGTGCTTGAAAAAGATGTCTTGAGCAGACTTGATGTCAATAGTATAAATGAAGTGTTGAATTGCTTGGTCAAGACACAGGAAAACGGAAATACAGTATTTGTCTTCGGCAACGGAGGGAGCGGTTCAACATCTTCACATTTCCAGAATGACTTCAATAAAGGCTTATCTGAACATCTGGATAAGAAATTCAATTTCCTTTGCTTAAATGATAATGTCTCAACGATGCTGGCGGTAGCCAATGATTCAAGCTATGATGAAATATTCAAATTCCAGCTTGAGGGGCATCTCAAACCTGGTGATGTAGTTATGGCTTTATCAGGAAGCGGCAATTCCAAGAACATCATCAAAGCGGTTGAATATGCCAAACAATGTGGAAATACCGTTATTGGCTTAACTGGCTACGATGGCGGCAAACTGAAACAGATGTGTGATATTTCACTTCATGTTCCAGTCAACAGCATGCAGATGACGGAAGACATCCATATGGTCTTTGACCATTTGATGATGTCGGTATTATATTTGAGGATGTGTGGTATAAACCACGTAAGGTAGATATGGCAACAAGAAAAGTTAAAAAAGATCTAATAAGCATAATTGCACAATGTTATAACGAAGAAGTAGTCATCCCACAGTATTATGCCGAAATGGTAAAGCTGATGAAAAAGATGAACTATGTTGATTTTGAATTGATTTTTATCAATGATGCAAGTAAAGACAGGTCATTGGAAATCATAAAAGATCTGGCTAAGAAGGACAAGAGAGTCAAATATATCTCTATGGCCAGAAACTTCGGCAGAGAAGCTTGCGCCATGGCTGGTTTTGCCATGTCTTCAGGTGACTATGTAACACAGATGGACATTGATCTGCAGGACCCGCCAGAACTGCTGATCGAGATGTATGATGCCTTGAAGAATCAGGGCTATGACATTGCTGAAGCAAAAGCTACATCAAGACACGGCTATTCAAAGTTCCATCAGTTCTGTATTAACGCTTTCTACACGATTACAGCCAAGATCTCAACGATAAAGATGGTCAATGGTCAAAGAGAATATGCTTTATGCACCAGACAGGTCGTAGATGCGATCCTCTCTGATAAGGAAAAGAAATTATTCAATAAAGGCATCATCATTGATGTTGGCTTCAATAAGAAGTGGATCGAATACGAAAACGTTGAAAGAGCAGCCGGTGAAACAAAGTTCCCGTATGTCAGAATGATCAAATATGCTGTAGGTGGAATCATGAACTATTCATCATTCCCGCTTACCTTCATTCTCTTCTTTGGCGCATTCACTTTTGTATTGTTTCTGATCTTCTTTATCTTTGCACTAATAGGCAAGATTAGAGCAGGCGAAAATGTCGGAACCTATCTGGCATCGTTTATTCCTGCCGGTTTGGCTACAGGAGTTATATGTATGATGCTGGGAATAATGTCACTATATATTTCTTTGATTGTTACAGAAGTGAAGGAAAGGCCTTTATATACTGTTAAAGAAACAAATATCAATGTTAAATAAGATTAAAAGTGAAATAAAGACCAATTGCTTAAATATACTAATCACATTAGTATATTTTTTAATTCATTTATTTTTATTATCTAAACATGAGCTATGGCGAGATGAAGCCCAGGCTTATTCTTTAGTAAAGCACTCATCGTTAATTGAGTTATTTAAGTATTTAAGAATTGAAGGTCACCCTATTCTCTGGTTTTTATATATTT
>JAFWKS010000469.1 GCA_017511325.1 Erysipelotrichaceae bacterium | reverse complement strand
ATTGATACCTATAGAGTTATCTATTCAATCGTTAAAAACAGGCTTATCATCGTAGAGATTATGCTCGCCGGAAATAGAGGAGAGATCTACAAACAATTCAATAAACGGTAGGGATATTCACTCGTTGGATATCCCTTTTTCTTGATCTATAATTGCATAAAATAATAATTTCACGCTATTTCACAATCCTATAAACTCAATATTATTTGACACCATATATGGTGTCATTTATAATAATGATAGGGGTTGTTATGTCTAGGTGGGATAAACTGTTAGATCGAATACTTAATTTATCAAACGATTTGAGATATGAGGAACTGAAGAAGGTGCTTGAATCATACGGATACGAAGAGAATGGTCCAAGAGGCGGAAGCAGCCATCATACATTCAGAAAGAAGGGATGTAATCCGATAACGATTCCGAAGCATGAACCAATCAAGAAAGTGTATGTCGAAATGGTCAGAAATGTGATCGAGGAGAACAACGAAAAATGAGAACGATTGAAGAATATATGAGTTTACCATACAAAATGGAATTGATTCCTGATAGCTACGAAGGCGGCTTTGTAGTTTCTTTTCCTGAGCTTCCCGGTTGTCTGAGCGTTGGAGAAACCGCAGAAGAAGCAATCAGAAATGCCGAAGATGCAAAACTTGCCTGGTTTACAGCAGCTATTGAAGACGGCGTAACTATTAACGAACCTCAGGAACTTGAACAATACTCTGGTCAGTTTAAATTACGTATTCCCAAGAGTCTTCATAAACAGATTGCCCAAAGAGCCAAGAATGAAGGAATCAGCATGAATCAGTACTGCGTTTACCTGTTATCGAAGAATGTATAACGAAATTAGTCTCCGGAAATCGGAGATTTTTTAATAATAGTGATTTCGCATAATGTATCTTATGTTACTTTTTAATACATACAATGTTTATTGTTGACATTTTTATACATTGTATGTATATTTTAATTGAGGGCAAAACAATGAAAAATAAACAAAGAAAATTTGCAGTCAAACTTTACTTGCGAAGAATAGAAGAAGATCCAAATTATTCAGAAAACCAATTTGCTGCAGAAGTTCAACAATACATGAACGAGAATTTTTCTTCGAATCCTCTTTACAATGCATATGATCCTTTTTCACTTTGGGCGGATATAGCAAATCTTTGGAAGGCTTTGAATATGACTCCTGCGGAAATTGTTCAATATTCCGGATTGAAAATGTCTGAGTTTGCAGCAAGATACGTTATTCCTTACAGAACGCTCCAGGCTTGGTGTGACGGTACAAACCCCTGCCCTGTTTATATCAGGATCATGTTATGTGAATTGTTAGGAATATTGCGTCGAACCGAAAGGAAACAGGGTGAAAAGTAAAGATCACAGTATCATAAAATCGTTGTTTCGGAAATCTTCATAATAATAACAAAGCAGCCGATAATTAGCTGCTTTCTTTTTTGCTTTGGTCCTTTTGAACATTATCTTGCGTTAGGATGGGCTTTAAAATTTGGGCATTGTGCCGTTGTACCGCTTGTTGAGCTTCTGTAATCTTTTAGATTGCTACATTCGCCGTTGCCGTCATATATGGTAGTCTGATGCAGATTGGGATTGATATCTCTGGAGCCTTCCCAATAGATGCAATTTGCACAATACTTGTAACTCGTTGGAATCTGAGTGGCCATTATCCTCCTTTCTTTTTGGCATTAGTGAAGTTTGTTAAATCAATGGTTTTGAAATTAGATTCAAGAGAATTATTAATTAAATATAGATGATAAGGTTTCTTTGTGGTTTTCATAAAGTCTTTTTATTTCTTCAATTTGCAATTCTGATTTAAGCATCATCTTTACATCTTCGCCATCTTCTTCGATTAGTTTTATTAGCCTCTCCAGCCTTTCACTCATGACTAATTGTGGCCATACCACAAATTCCTCCTGAAACTGCGTCAGCCCATCTATCCTTTTCCGTTGATTTTTTATCGTTTCTTCTATATCGTCATAATCTTTTTCAGACAGTGTTGTCCAGGATGTGTCTTTTATGCTGTAATACTTAAGAATGTATGAATCCAAAACTGTATGACAGTCTTTAAAATTATCTTCGTAGTTTTTGGCCTCGTCATGGCAATACAAGTATTTAAACGTAAGATTAATGACTTTTTGTGCAATTCCGTAGGCATATGGTTTTTTGTTTTTATCAGTTACTGTTTTAAAGAAAATGTTACAGCACTCTTTATGAAGTTCATTAAAGTCTGCGCAAGTCGGAAAAAACCCATCATGAATTTTATCTTTTATTTGATCAAAAGCTTCGTCTAGTGTGTCAGCATTAATACCATCGCAGTTTCTTTTTGCAGAATGATAAGCTGTTTCCAGACACTGCTTGATAAAAGCCTCATCGGTGATTTTCGTACCCGTAAATGTTATACCGTCCTTTTTCTTCCGACCTTCTCCATACACTTTGAAATAATCAATGTATTCTTTTATTCTTTCTCTGTCAGTCATTAGATTTCTCCTTTTAGTTTTAGCCACACCTTCACCATTGCGTATGTATCCAGTTCGCAATACTTCAGCAGATTGTGTCTTGCAATCTTCTGCTCGTCTTCGTCCATATACTGGATCTTCGGATAGATCGACATTGCTTCTCCGCCGTTATGCACTCCCTCTAGGTTATGATAGTCAAGTTCCGGATCATTGGGGAACATTGCCGGCAATACGCTTTTGATGGAGAAGGATCCGCCCATTGCCTTGCAATAGTAGCCTCCCTGCCTGAACGGATCAAGAAGATCGATTATGTTCTTTTCGATGTTCAGAAGATGATCAGCCAGATCCGGAAAGCTTTCTGCCAGCTCTTTGATCCTTCCGCATTCAAACATCTTGTTATAGGCCATCGTACAGGCATCATATGGAATATCTTCACATAACTGTTCTGCCAAGGCTCTTCTTGGATCCTGCCCGGAGATGCCCAGGAATTCTTTGTGCTTTAGCTCCCCTCCCTCTTTCTCTATATAGTGGAGCGAATACTGGAACGGGATCTGCTGGTAAGGTTTTGTACCGATGTATTTTGGAATGACAGGCTGTTCCGTCTCAAAATCCAGGAAATATAGAGGATAGGTACATTTATCAAGGAATTCACTAATGACCGCCTTATCGGCATATGTTCCTTTATCATGCAATTCATAGTCGATCTGTTTTAATTGGGTAAGGTTCTTTATTCTTGGATCGGCTTCCAGCTGTCCATAGGATGTGATGCCTTCCTTATAGAAACTGATGGCATCTTTGAATTTAATCCTGTAAAGATTAAAGACAGACGGATTAGGAAGATTTCTGGAGCAGTACTTCCAGAAGCCGCAGCGGTATGGCTTGTTGCAATGAAGATCCAGATCGATATCCGGTTCTGTATCTGACTGAAGGATCTTTTCCGCAGTCTTTAGGTTCATCTCAACATTGAGATATTGATCTTCGGCTCCTTCCTTTACATCAGCGATCTTGAACAGTTCATCGACTTTAAGAGTACCGTCATAGACATATTCATTGTTGATAACGACGAGATAAGTGTTTATGACACTGATTCCGCAATGCTCAAGGACATATTTCTGATAGGCAATATCGGCAAAGTAGACGTCTTTGTCATCATGGGTTGAACTTTTGACTTCATAAATGGAATAGCCGTCTTCTTCTTTTCTTAGGATATCGACTGCACAGTATAGGCCGTTATAAAGGAAAGAGGCTTCACAGATGTTCTGTGTCTCCTTCTTCATCTCTTCATTTGTTTTTTCGATCATTCGATTCAGATCGATCTTATCATCCTTATACTCTGTGACATCGATATAGTCGCCGAAAAGCGACATAGCCAGATCGCCGACTTCATTGCCGGCGGCCATCCTTGCCCTAACGTTTTCATCAATCAAAAGCTCTTCCGGTTTATACTTCTTCATCCAGAGAGCCTTCGGACATTGCCAGGTTGTTGTGTATTTTGATTTGCTTAAGTTCATTGTGATTTCCGATATCTGCTGCCTATAATTCTATTTAAGCACAAGAAAAAGAGAATATCATTTTATCTGCTGGCGATATGGTTTCTGATTAATCTGACGGAATCCTGCTTTCCTTTTTTATTAATTCTCTTTTTCCTGATATCTCTATATCATCTCAAACAGTCTTCCAAGGATGAGCTTTTCCTTATCGTTGCCGTATCTTTCAATCATGTCGACAAGTCTCCGCATATAAAACGCATCATTTAACCGGCTCATTTTATCTTCCCTGCTTTTATCCAAAATCCATTCGTTGTTCTGGCTTGATTTGTCCGCTTTGTATATATGAGAAAGATAAGAACTGAAGTTGGCCGGGAAACTTAAGAAAAAGTTGTCTTTTGCATTTTCGTCCAGTTCTGCGTGTTCTATGAAATACAGGATCCTGTCTTCAAGAGAATCCTTATCAGAAAGATCATAATGGAACAGATCATAATGGATGTTTGCCGTGTAGTATCCATATTCGATGTTCTGGCGATGCGCTCTGTTTTTTCTGTTTCCTCCAAGCGCAAGATAGTCTTCATCACTCGGTATCTCTCCCCTGCTCTGTTTATCTTTTATTGTTTCCAATGCGGCATAGTATCTGTCCGATCTTTCGTTTCTTCCTGGTGACGCCTGATTTCTAGCGATTTCCTCATCCAGCCAGGTCATCGGACTGAAATGCTTCTCTATGTTTTCCTTGTTCATTCTGATCCTTTCTTTTTCCTGATCCACGCGATCTTTGCTTCGTTATAGACATCCTCTATGCTGGCGCCGACCGTATGGATATACATGATGTTGGAAAAATCACCTAGGATTGTGTCGCAGTCATACGGATAAGTCTTCCTGATGGCTTTTTCGAGCCTGTCATCAACTGAATCATGATGTCTGCAGATGTCTTTATAAAAGGCATATCTTTCTTCTTTACTTAGATCACATCTTTCCAGCATCTTCCATACATCTTCCCTGCATTTCAAAAGCACTGTTCCTAAACCGGTCCTGGTTGAATTGTGCGGCGCACAGACAGAAAGACAGAAATCCCAGAAGGTCAGACCATAGTTCATATACGGACTTCCATCCCTATTGATAAAGTGATCGTTGCTTTCCGAAAGACAGGTATCCAGAAGCTCATCAAACGCTTCTGTCGGATCATAGCCCTCGAGATATTCGCTTCCTTCATCAAGGATCTTCATTCTTTCACTATCAAGCAGATTGATCCTGATCGTATCGGGATCATTGTTCCTGTATACTTCCCTGAATCCCCTGATTGTTCCATCGTCATAGAAATCCCCATACTTTCTTGGGTCTTCCTCTTTCGGGATCATAATAAATGAAGTATCAGAAACTCTCACTTCTTCTTTTCGACAGTTAATCAAACCGATGAGTGTGTATTCGCGTGGAACGAAAATCTGCAGATACTCAAAAAGTGTCTGCCGATAATCCGGGGAGACCCAGAACTTGATCATCAGTTTCTTTGGATCTTCAGGAATGCCCAGTGCAGGTTCATAAGGCAGTTCATAAAGAAACTGTTTATCAAGAGGATTGACTT
>JAFWKS010000468.1 GCA_017511325.1 Erysipelotrichaceae bacterium | reverse complement strand
CGAAGTTGATCGCATTGGAGGTATCCCACATCTCCTCCATTGCTTTTGCCTTGTCATAGTTCTCTGATCCTTCGTCCTCATCGGTAGAAAGAGGCCTCAGGTCAAATATGTTGATCATATTGTCTGAAACGCCATAGGAGATCGATGAACCTCCATACTTTCTGATGAGCCTGTTTATCTTGTTTTCGGGATCTATGACTACCACATTATGTCCTTCCCTGACATCGTTTCTTATCGTCAGATCAAGAGCCACGGACTTTCCGAAACCGGACTTGCCGACGATCACCATATTGCCGTTGGTGCGCTGATGATCGTGCCTGGAAGCCCAGTATGGTCTTTTATAGGCAAACGGATCAAAGATGATCACACCGGAGTTGGCCATCTCGCAGCCGAAAAGGAATCCCTCGTTGTCCTTCAGGGTCTCATAGACAAAAGGATATAATCCGGCTATTCCTTCCGAAGGAAGAGGTATGCCATAGTTTCTTTCTATCTCCAAAGGAAGACTTCCTTCCATCAGCACAGGACAGGCATACCTAAGTGCCTGCTCCTGCATCGCCTTGCAGGTCTGGACCTTGAACTTCTCGGCCTGAAGAAGCTTGATCACATCGTTCTTCTTCTGTTGGAGATCCTGAAGACTGTCAGCCACTATCATGAACATGATCGTCGTATTGAGCGTAATATCATTGTTTCTTACGATACGGTCCAGATATCTTTCGTTAGTCTCCAGGGCCAGCTGCAGCTCGTGCTGAAGCTTAGGCGAGGTCGTATGATGGTATTCGTCCTGTTTGTCGTTCATATCCTTCTTGATGGCTCTGGCTATATCCATATCTATTCTTTCCGTAGTCATGAGCACTCTTATATCCTGCCTGTTGAGATACCAGCACAGAAGTCCTTCATTATAGGTTTCCGGTAAAGCCATTACCTGGATCATGCAGACATATCTGTCGCCTATGATCATATGATCGTTGTTTACAATAAATGATGTCGGGACCATCTTCGATCTCTTGTATTCCCTGATAGATTCCTCAGATGCGAACTCGATCTTGTTTGAAGAGGAATCATACCAGCTGTCGGAGTCGATCTTAGCCGTCTCTATGTGATTGTTAACGATTGAATACTCCTCGTTTGAATACTCGAAGATGCCTCTGGAGAAATAGATCGAGCTGATCAGAGGATTCTCAAAAATATAGGATACGTAATTGAGATAGTCCTTCTTGTTGAGCGCCGCTGCATAAAGACCTGCGTTGTTTATCTCTCTTAACAGTCCCTGGAAGTTCTTCTCCAGGATCTTCTCGTCTTTGTCTCTTACGAACATCATGAACTTGAGTTCGTTGTTCACTTCTTCGAACTGCTCGGCCTTGCGGTAGTCGTCCGAGATCATGTTCTGGATCTTTATCGATTCGTTCTCAAGCCTCTGTTCATAGAGTCTGAGCTTATAATCATCGATATTGACAGGCGAGGTTACAAAGGACCAGTATATTTTGAAAGGAAGCTTGTTCAGGGCAATCCTTAGTCTGTTTATCTCCACCTGTATAGTCGTTTCATCATCCAGGAAAATGTTGTGGGGAGTTACCTTTATGCCCTTTACGTGATAATCGGTCTTCGATCCTTTCTTTCCGATGATGATCTCTTCATCAGTCACTTCCCTGATGTCGCACCAGTCAAGAGTGGTGAGATATTTCTTTTTCATTTTTTGTGATTCTTTCTTTCTTCTGTTTCTGTCCTTAAGTTCCCTTTTCAGTTCCTTACTATTTTT
>JAFWKS010000467.1 GCA_017511325.1 Erysipelotrichaceae bacterium | reverse complement strand
TGATAACGCAATCCAAAGGGAAGGTTTCAAAATCGATAATTGCTCTGGTCATCTCTCTTACCTGCCTTTTTATCCTGTTTCTTTGAACCGCATTGCCCAGTTTCTTGGATACGGAGATCCCCACTCTGGCATTGTCCTGTTTCTTTGGCTCGTGGTATATGACAAAAGCAGCACTGTTGCAGGAGTGCTTCTTTGAGATGATCGAAGCGAATTCTTCGTTTTTTCTGATACGATATGCCTTCTTCATAAAATAAAAGCCACCTTCGTGACTTTAATCTGATAACACCTTTCTGCCCTTGGCACGGCGTCTAGCTAACACTTTACGTCCACCTACGGTCTGCATTCTAGCTCTGAAACCGTGAACGTTCTGGCGTTTTCTTTTACTTGGTTGATACGTTCTTTTTGCTGCCATAATAAGCCACCTTTCCTCAAAATACTATTCAATTTTAGACAAAATAAGAATAAATGTCAACAAGAGGAAAGATAGTGTTTTCGCTATTTTCTGCCGATCTCTCTGTTTATGGCCCTGGCTGCACCGTAGCTCGAAGTTCCAAGTTCAAAACTCAATCCGTGTCTTGTTTCCACGACCTTCCTGATGCCGATCTCATGGATCTTTTCGATCGAGATCTTTTCCGGATCACGGATATCGATGTTCAAAGTGAATAATCCGGAACCAGCCATAACGATGTTTTCTTTTCCACCGGCTGCCGCAATGAGGTTTTTGACGGTCTGTTTACCTGCGCCGCTGTTGGTGAAATCAAAGGCAATGAAACGGTAATAAAACATCGTCAGTGCAAACATGGCCACAAAAGCGATCACGCCGACGATCAGAATGATCCTGATCGAAGAAAACAGTGAAGCATTACGGATGTTGATGATGAAATCCGCAAAGCTTCCAGGCATGGCGATAGTCGTATTGGTGATCTTGCTGGAGAAGCCCAGAAAAGCTTCAAAATTGACCAGCGTACCTGAAACAAGGCCTACCAGTATCAGGTAAGCGACAAGCAAAAACGGTGATGTCGTAAGCATCAGAAGTTCTGATGGAAGCGGATTCCCGGCAACGATCGACAGGATGATGCCGCAGATAAAGATGACGGTAAAGCCGTTTCTTTGTCTAACATCAGACATCGACAGCAATGTTCCCAAAAAGAACGCCGGGATCATGAACATATTTATGATATAGAATGGCGTGATAAATCTTCCTGCGCCGACAAAGCTTGCATTGGTATTTCTCAGATAAGCCCAGATATTGACATCGCCCAGAACGCTCTGACCGGTCAAAGAGTTGGAATATGAACCGCCGGCTGAAGTATACCAGAACGGATATCTGATGATATTGTTAAGTCCGACGATCGAAAGAAGGCGATCAACGACCGAATAGGCACCGATCCTCAAAGGATCCAAGAGATCAGCACTGATAAAGCGTATCCCTCTTTGCAGATAAGAAAAGAAGAATGGGTAGACATAGGAAACGACTATGCCCAATATGAAGCAGAAGACGAAGTTATAGATGATCCCTGCCGTATCTTTAGAGAAGATATTGGTGATCGAGAAACTGCTTCTGTGTCTTGAGAGAATGAACGCCACCCTTGTCGAGTAGGCGACCAGAAAACAGCCGATCATTCCGGTCTCCAGAGGCATCCTTGTTCCGGTAGGAATATTGAAGACAGAATTTATGCCATAGCCGGTCGAGTAAGCCAAGCTGTTCAACGACTGATTGGCAAACAGCATCGTCGTTACGACGAATGCGAAATAGCCCACCAGAGCCATGACGACCGGTGAAGCATTGTTTGCCCTCTTGCATACGATATTCAGCATGAAGATGATAGGCAGATTCATGATGATGAGCTCACCTATTCTCAGGAATAATTCTGCTAAAAACAGGATGATATTTGAACGGAAGGTATAGAAGACGTTGACACTTTCGTTCTGTATCAGAAAACCGAAAGATATAAGCAGGAATCCGACATAGGCTACGCGGATCGGCGTCTTACAGCTTTCATAGAGGTTCATAATCTTTTTCATACTCACAATTCTACTACAATTATCCCTTATAATGGAAAAGGAAAATATGCAAAGCAGCAAGATAAAACAGGAGAGATTTATGAAAACAATGATAATCGTAAATAACGGACTTGAAGAATGTGAAGCTCTTGTGACCTATGATCTTCTCTACAGAGCCAGCATCGATGTGGAACTGGTAGGTTTTACTGATGAGATCATCTCATCCCATAACGTAACCTTCA
>JAFWKS010000045.1 GCA_017511325.1 Erysipelotrichaceae bacterium | reverse complement strand
GACTGTAAATCTTATTTTCTTTATGGCTGAAGCAGAAGAAAACCGCAGTTTCATCGTTTACGATGATGACTGCGGTTATTAGCTAAGAATATCACTGAATTAGGTTAGTGACATTATCCCTGAGGATCATCTGACACTGCAACGCCAATCGATCTCGTGTTGCATGGCGCATAGTAAAGATAATATCTTCCATCTTTGCCTTGCGTTACATCCGGAGCAAATAAAGGATTCGCTCCTTCTTTGTTTAAAGGATCCTGATCCTTGCGGTATATCACGCCATGATAGACCCAGTCAGAAAGATCATTTATCGGACAGCTCCACAGTACATAATCATTGTCACAGAAAAAACGTGAACCGAAACGGTCATGAGAACCATATACATATAATCGGCCATTAAAAACGTGAGGCTCACCGTCAGGTATGTATTCATAATTAGGGAGATAGGGATTAAAAACCTGCTTCATGTCTTCAGTATAACAAAGGTATCACGGTTTCTGATGCCTGTCTTAAGAAAAAGAAGGTTTCTGTAGTCGGCCATAATGTTTTTACTATATCTGAGGTGTTCGTTGTACAATACACTTATGAAGCAATTCTTTAAGAAAACATTTATAATCGTTTTTTGTTTGATGATGCTTATGCCATCGGCTTTTAAGATCCAGGCTGAGGATGATGGAACAGAAACCATTCGATCTACATTCTATATAACGACGACGCATAAGAAAAATTCCTATGAAGTTAAGTTCAACAGAGATTGGTTCAAACAAGATGCGAGGATCTATTCACATGATCTGGCTAAGATCTCACTTGCCATGGCGACAGCGGCCTTTAGGCCGGCAGAAGCCAAACAGGGTGAGGCTGATGTCAACCTGACGGATTTTCTAACCCAGGCACATTTTAAAGATCTGAGAAGCGATGATTATGATAAGGATCCGAACATGTATACGATCTCGACTGTCATGGGACATCAGACTATCGGAGAAGGTGAAGATTCTTTTGAACTGATTGCGGTAGGTCTGTGCGGACAGGGCTATGTCGATGAATGGGAATCCAATTTCTCGATCGGTGACGGTTTGATGCATGACGGTTTCGGAAGATCCTCACAGCTGGTTTATGACAGGATCTTCGGATATATTGCTTCCGAACATATTGATGGTCCGAAAAAGATCTGGATATCCGGCTTTTCAAGAGCGGCTGCAGTGACCAATATTACAGCTGCAAGACTTTCGGATTCAAATGTTTTTGATCAACAGAGTGTTTTTGCATACACTTTTGCTTCACCAAATACCGTAATCGATGAAAATGATGACCGTTATGAGAATATCTTCAACATCGTCGGAAAGATCGATCCGGTTCCGGCGATCCCTTTTGCGGACTGGGGCTATGGAAAATACGGCAGGGAATACTATCTTCCTTCGCTGGAGACTGATTCTGATTTTGAGGCAAAAAGCCGTAAAGCCAATAAAGTATACAAGGAAGTTACAGGAATTGATTACTGGTATAATCTGGAGACCAACGCTACGATCAGGATTGTGCTCAATTACATGCTGGAACTGTGTCCTGACAGGCAGACATACAAGGAACATCTGCAGTCAAAGATCATACGCCTTTATGAAAGCCACGATATAGTCAGCGTTCTTTCAAATCTGCTGGAAATCGCCAATGATCCGGAACTTATAAACGATAACAACAGGGAAAGTGCCAACGGTTTGCTCAATTATCTTTTACTGCTTCTTTCGGATTACGGTAATAAGAGTTCAATGTTCCGTCATTGGAACTCTCAGGCTACATTGAAAGCCAATTTTGTGCAGGCTCATACCCCGGAACTATATGTTTCCTGGATCATGTCTTCGGATAGCGCAGAAGAACTCTTTTCCGATTCTTTACATTATTCGGCTTTCTATATTGATTCACCTGCGCTAGTCGAACTGATCAAAGACGGAGAAGTTATTGAAAAACTTGAACCGTTCTATAGAGTTGATGAAAATGGCAACGAGATCATCCTGATCCCGGAAAAAGAAAGAATCACCCCTGAAGAAAATGTCTATATCAGCTATGCGGAAAAGCAGATTGTGGTCCTGGTTCCAAGAGATCATGAATATATCATAAGTATGAATATTCTCGATGATTCTGCAAATTTCTTCTATGAACTGGATTACTCGTTCGGCAGAAAGTTTTCTACGCAAACTACGATATACGGCTCTTATCTCAAAAAGAGTGACTGCCTGTGGATATTCTGCTATCCGGATGGAAAAACAGTATGGGATACAAATTATGAATATGCTGATGATGAACACTTTACTCAAGCGGTTGAAGCCGATGCATCTCAGCAGTTGTATTTTACCCGCGTAAGTTTCTTAGATATCTATTGGAGAAATGCGGTGGTCGCGGTTTTGGCGATCATTTTCTCGATTATTGCGGTTTTAGTTCTGCAGCTGTCATATACAATAGGAAAACTCAGATTTAAAAGATCCGTTAAAAAAGGCTGGCTTTCTGCGGACATTAAATATAAACCGTATCCTTTCATGTGCGTTATCGGCATGTTCCTGCTTTTCAATATCATGGAATTCAGCAGGGTACTGTTCCCTGACAATAAACTGATGGTCGTACTGTTCAAGACCTGTATCAGCATCCTGAGCATCCTTATCGCATATATGGGATATAAGAACAGAAACAATAATCTCAGTCGTTTTATCCTGATAGCGGTTATCTGTTTAGGTGTCGCTGATATTGTCATGAGTTTTTCTACCTTATTCGGAGGTCTATTGCACATAATAGCTTACTCGGTTCTGACATATGCGTTTATCAAGGAAGACAAGCCTGAACTGAACAAGATCATAATCTTTGCGGCAGCATCAATTGTTGCAGTCATATTTATTCTGAATATTGAAGGACAATACGGTTTGATGCGCTTTGTTGCGATTATCTATGTATGCACAGCTATACTTATGGTCACAACATCGTTCACAATGCCGAAACGTATTTTTATTGGAGCTGTTCTGCTGTTTATATCCGGAATACTTTTGATCCGTAACGAAGTCCAAGGTATTACTTTCCTTAGTCACATGATTTCACTTGGTATCTATTATTGTGCAATCGCCACGCTCGCCAGTGCCGGGAACCGCATAAAGCTTCCGAAACTGGTTCCGGAAGAAATGGTGGAATACGATTCCAATTAGAATCTGTACAGGTATCTAAAAAATTTCGATCCGGAAAATCATTAAGAATTTCTGGATTTTTATATCATAGATCATGATTCCACTTGGCATGTATGAATATTGATCCATATAATTTTTAGAAACCTTAAATAAACCCTCTATTGTTTAAGCCAAAAAGATAGAATACGATCCATTGAGAAAGAAGATTTAATGCCGAATTAATTTAATCACGATGGATCTTGACGGTATCAAGACCGGTCCGGCTTCTTCGATCGTCACGATGTTTCTGATCAATACGATCGCTACTGCAGCGATGAAGATCGTTTTGTCTCATGGCAAACGTCCGTATGTCTTCCAGTCACAGAACGTCGATGGTTTTGACAATAATGCCATCTACGAACACTTCAAGGGAAGAATAAAACACTTCTGAAAAAATAAAAAGGAAACTTGAGTTTCCTTTTTAAGACCCTACATATTGACGAAATATGTTGCCAGAAGCATGAGAACGCCGCTGCCGTATGCAAGCCAGAAGCCTGCATCAGCTGCGCCTACAGCAAACTTGACGATAAGTGCAGTGACAAGCAGTGCGCATGAGACGAACCAGGTGATCTTCTTTGGAGCATTTAAGTTCATAGTGTTAGCTTTCTACTTATTAATATGAATTTATTATAAACTAAAAAAAGATTAGGTTAACTTTTCATTTAAATTTATAAGTAGATAGTGAAAGATTAAAAAGATTGGTATTTATTAGGTTTTGTTGAATTCATAAAAATAAAAAACACCTTCAATCGAAGATGCCTTATAAACAAAATGGGGGGGATCTATAGATGTAGCTCGAACCCGAGGCGTTTTACAGAAGCAATTTCAAGTAAAATGACTTATTTTAAGGAAAACAAGGATAATTTACTGCCTTGTTCCTTGAAAACTGAATAAGTTGGATTACAAAGAAGTTATCTGTTTGAGCGAGTGCGATCGCCTATGGTAATAAAGCACACCAGCGAATAAATCAAAAGTCTTGCGATGAAAAACCTATAATGAAAGGCACCATCAGCGGTACTGTGGCTATGTAAACACAGCTAAGGTGAGATTCCTGCCAATATAAAATTGTATATTCAACTATAAAAACAACATTTAAAAGATAAAAGAATCAAATAGTTTATTGGCAAATATAAAAATATCTCCTGCTGCTAATTTATAACAGCAGGAGATATGAGATAATGAAAACATGATAGAAGATGTAACTGATATTTGGATACAAAAATCTAAACCAAAAGGAGGAAATATAAAATTTCTGAATTACGTCATAACTCGTGATGATGTGAGATTTGATTATTCAAATAGTATATTGTCACCGAATGTTGATGATGATTTCTATGTTGGAACATGGTTTAAAAACACAATATGGGGAAATTGCAGGTTTCAGCCTTCCATTGATTTGCCTCAAGGAAACAGAAGTGCAGATTTGAGATTATTTGGCAATTTTGAGTTAATCAATGAGCAGACTATTGAAATAAAAACCATCAGATCGAAAAGAAGAGATGGATTGGTAAAGAGACTAAAAGAAGCTCAAGGACAGTCTTCGAATGTTTTGATAGATATAACGGCTTTTCCTTTTGGTGAAATTACTGTCAAAAACGAGATTGAAAGATACGTTCGAAATCATTATTGGCTGAAAACAGTAATAGTCAAAAAAGGAAATAATCTGTTATTT
>JAFWKS010000466.1 GCA_017511325.1 Erysipelotrichaceae bacterium | reverse complement strand
TCTAAAAAAGATCCATAAAAGATTTAGATGTTGCTATAATTGTTTTGTAAATTATTTTATAGGAGGGAATATGGAAGATAAAAAGTATTTACCATTTAAGATCGCACATCTAATTCTAATGGCTTTGACCATTATTATCACATTTGTTGGTATGATTCAGATGGCAAGAAAATTCGGAACTGGAATCGACGGAGTCCTGGCTATCAGGCTCATTTCAAGCGTTGTTCGTATCGCAGCAATGGTTATAGGCATTATCTATCTTGTATCCGGATACAAGAAGAGTTCTGCCATATATTATAAATTGTTTTTCTGTCTGATGACGATTGCCCTTGTTTTCCGTCAGATGGTATTCGTCACAAACAAAGTGAATACCGCCATGATGATCGGTGGTGCAGTTACCATCATTTTATCGATCGTTTTGGCGATAGGCAAAGATCTGGGCAGAAATGTCTCATTCGCTCTTTTAGCTTTACTGATAATCATTGAAGTACTGCTGAAATTACCAATTAGCTTTTCTGATATCTCAATCGGCCAGTTAGGTGGAGAACTCTCAATGTTCATGCTTTTTGGAACAGCTGGTTTCATGATCACTGCCAAATATATCGACAAGAGCTTAAGAGGCAGCAATTAGCAACAAAGCCATTCAAGACTTTTTCATTCTTATCCAAAGAAGACAACAGCTGATACAGACTTTATATTAGTTTTCTAGTCAGCTTGATTGTCGTCGAAGATTAGCAAAGTCATATAAAACTTGTTTTAACATATCACTTAGTATTGACGGATTTTTTTGCCATAAAGTATGGCAACGCCGTATAAATAAGAAACAGAATATAGAAGGAATAAAAAAATGGCAGAAGAAAAAAAGACAAAAGAATTATCATTAGATAACCTTGATGAAGTAAGCGGTGGAAGGATCAAATTGGCCGGTTATGCTCTATTGACGGCGATGATGGCACAGATGAAAGCTCTTGGAAAAGACAAGGATCATTGTATCGAAGCTTTGAAACATGGCTGGGAAACAGATTCTGCATTTAAGACCGGTTTTACAGACAAGACAGGCGATGATCTGCAAAAGGCCATCGATTTCATAGAAAAAAACTGGAAATAAATCCTTAATCAATAGTTATAATTCTTTCAAAAGAGTCATGGAAACATGACTTTTTATAATATTCATTTGAATATGACCTGATTATGAATATGATCTTGTTCACAGAAAATTCATTTAGAATTCAGACCAGCATGATCCTTTTGGCTTTAAAATGTTAGACAGATGAAAAAAAGAAAGCTTAAAAACAAAGTGGTCGTTCATTTGATATTGCTGAATATGCTGCTTTTCGTTTTTCTGCTTGGCCTTGTATATAAAAACAGGATGATCGAGATCGCTGAAAGATATATAATCGGTGAATCACTTTATATAGTATTTAATGATAAAGTTTCCTGTTATCTAGATGATGAGTGGACTGATACCAATGAAGATAATGCTTTGATCATCAATCTTTCTGATGCCACAGATAAGCTGAAAGTGAAAAGTTCATCGGGAGTTGTTTACACTTTGAATAATGATCTTTCCTTCGCAGATGGTATTAAATTTGACAGTTTTGATATCTATCTGGCGAAAGGGGATGCTGAATCGATATCCTGCTATGCACCTGATAATACAATGATCACTTATGAAAGTGATAACGATAGTATTGCTTCCGTGGATGAAAACGGGATCATTTATGGAAACAATAACGGCAAGACTGCTATCAGGATCAAAGTCAATGACCTGATATATATGATCGATGTTACAGTCACCGATCTTATCGTCCCGGTAAGCAGTGAATTTGATTATAATAAGCCTTTTATCACGCCTGATCTGTATACTGAAGAAGAAAATGATCTGATCGATGAGATCCTTGCCTTCAGGATCGAAAAAGTTGGATATAAAACCAGGGCTGCAGCTGTTGAAGCGGCCAGATTCCTGGCTTTGGAATTTCCTTACAGGATCCATTACTTTACGGAAAACGGAAGGATCGATTCCTATATCGGCATCT
>JAFWKS010000465.1 GCA_017511325.1 Erysipelotrichaceae bacterium | reverse complement strand
TTGAATTCGACATCGCTCAATCCCAGTTCTTCAACGACGATTCTGGCAATATTGGTTACAGTAGTTCCTTCACCGATCACCGAGATATTGTATACTTCTTCACCCGGTTTGAATTCTTCTGTGAGCTTAACTATAGCCTCAACAAGATCCAGAACATAGATATATGGCTTGCATTGGCTTCCATCACCCAGGATCTCCAGTTCATGAGGGTTTTTTCTCAGTTTTCTGATGAAATCAAACACTGCACCATGAGTAAGCCTAGGACCTATGACATTAGGGAACCTGAATATTACGACTGACATATCACACATCGAAGTATATGAAGATATCAGCGCTTCAGAAGCCAGTTTAGCTCCTCCGTAATAGGAAACAGGTTTGATGCCTCCTGTCTCTTCGTTTAATTTAACATCCGGCATTTCGCCGTATACAGCTGATGTAGAAGCAAAAAACAGTTTCTTTACATCGTGTTTTCTCATGGCTTCCAGTAAAGTTCTGGTTGTTAAAAGGGTGTCATTGAAGTCGATCGAAGGTTCTTTGCCGCCTTTTTGAATATCGGGATTTGCAGCCAGATGGTAAACAACTTCAAAATCGTTTTCGTCAAAAAGTTTATCAACAGCTTTCTGATCAGCCAGTTCTATATCATAAAAGCTAAAATGTTTATTATCATTCAGATGCTCGATATTCTGTTTGCCCATAATAAGCTTATCGGCACACACAACATCGTTGCCTTTTTCGAGCAGCTTATCAATCAAATGGCTTCCAATGAAGCCTGCTCCGCCAGCTACTAAAATGTTCATTAATCCCAGTCCTTACTTCCTACATAAATTACTTTGGTACCGCTGTTGTCAAATTCAAACGGCAATTCAACAAGATCAGACATTGCTTTTCTTAACTGTTCCTGTTTGTCTCTTTCACAATAGAACAGCAAGAAGCCTCCGCCGCCTGCCCCTAAAAGTTTGCCGCCCAGCGCGCCATTATTAATTGCCAGATTGTAGTATTTATTTATCGTTTCATTTGAAATACTTGAAGCCAGCTGCTGTTTCAAAAGCCAATTTTCATTAAGTATCTCGCCAAATCTATGCAGATCACCACTTATTAAAGCTTCCTTCATATCGTAGGTTAATTCAGTCATCTTCAATAAGTTGTTATATTTATCTTCAGCCGAAATGATATTTTTATTCTGCTCTTTAAGTATAGTTGAAGCCGAATGAGTAAGACCCGTATAGAAAAGCAGCAGGTTATTGCTTAATTCTTTTTTCATTTTGGAACTGATGATCAGAGGTTCAACATCAACAGTTCCGTCTCTTAAGAATCTGATGAACTTCAAGCCACCGATAGCTGTACCATACTGGTCCTGCTTGCCTATAGGTTCACCGAGTTTTTCAATTTCCAGTTCACAGGCCTCAGATGCGATCCTTTCCTGGGAACAGTATTTTCCTTTATAGGCATATAATGCGTGAATCAAAGAAACAGTATATGCGCTAGATGTCGAAAGACCTGTCCCCGATG
>JAFWKS010000464.1 GCA_017511325.1 Erysipelotrichaceae bacterium | reverse complement strand
GTCCTCTTTCAAGGAGCCTTTTGACCACGATATCCCTGTTTGCCACTATCAGTACATTCAGATCAAAATAGATGTCCCAGTCAGCTTCAAAAAGAAGCGGAACTTCCGCAAAAAGCGGATCATCTGTCCGTTTATTCAATTCATCAAGGATGAGCGGATGCATGATCCCTTCTAACTGCAGTCTTTTTTTCTCATCAGTGAAGACGATCTTGCTCAGCTTTCGCTTGTCTAATCCATTTTCTGACATTGCTTCAGGAAAAGCCCTGATGACTCTTCTGTAGCCTTTTTTGCCTTTATATAACAGCTTTCTGTTTTCTTTGTCACAGTCGAAAACATCGTAACCCTTTTTACGCAGATAATTGCAGAATTCGCTCTTTCCCGAACCTATGGTTCCGCTGATCGCGATCTTCATTTTTCTTTCTGGCACTTTTCACAATAGTAAGTGCCTCTTCCGCCGACGGTTATCTTCTTTATGTCTTCATTGCATACCGGACACTTTTGCATGGTATGTACATTCAAAGACAGCTGAAATCTTCCTGTCACGCCTAAAGAAGATGTGTAGGATCTGATCGTCGTTCCCCCGGCTTTGATGGCCTTCTTCAGGATCTTTCTGGTTTCCCTGATCAGATTCATGATATCCTTTTCATCCAGCTTGTCTGCCCTGGTCTTAGGATTTACTCTGATCGCAAAAAGGATCTCGTCAGCATATATATTCCCTATTCCGGCTACAAAACTCTGTTCAAGCAGTACCTGTTTGATCGGCAGTTTCTTCTTCTTTAGATAATCCTGACAGTACTCAAGATTGAAATCATCAGAAAAAGGTTCCGGGCCCAGTCCATGAAAGTCTTTGTACTCATCCTGTTTATCGATGATTTCCATCCTGCCGAATTTGCGGACATCGTTATATCTGAGCTGCTTTCCATCATCAAGATAAAAAATCACATGATCATGTTTGCTCAAAGGATAGTTCTCATCAAGGATGAAGTATTTGCCTTCCATGCGCAAATGCGAAACAAGGGTCAGATCATCCATCTCAAAAAGCAGATACTTTCCCCTTCTTTTGAAATTGCGAAAATGCTGGCCGATCAGCTTTTTTCTGAAAGTTTTTTTGGAACATTCAACGATCGGCTCATACAGGACCTTTATATCGATTATTTCTCTGTCCTTGATCTTTGATTCAAGCGTATCAAGAACAGTCTGTACTTCAGGAAGTTCCGGCATTATTTCGCCTCATACCAGTCTTTGCCTACGACCAAAGAGAAGTCGAGTCTCGTCTTCATCTTATAGGCGTTAGCCATGACATCCGCTATCAGTTCTTTTATCTTATCCACTTCATCTACAGGTACATCCAGGATCAGTTCATCATGAACCTGCAGGATCAGTTTACTCTTAAGTTTTTCTTTTTTGATCGCATTATAAACTCTGACCATGGCGATCTTAATCAGGTCGGCAGCCGAACCCTGTATGGTCGCATTCATGGCGGCACGCTTGCCGAATTCACGCATCATGTAATTACGGTCATTTATCTCGTTGATATATCTTCTTCGGTTCAGCATCGTCTTGACATAGCCGTTATCCTTGCAGAACTCGACCTGTGAATCAAGGTAGGTCTTGATATTCGGATAAGTCATGAAATAGTCTTCAATGAATTTCTTGGCGTCTTTGATGTTGAGCTGGGTCTGATTTGAAAGGCCGAAATCGCTGATGCCGTAGACAACACCGAAATTGATAGCTTTCGCATGTCTTCTGTCGATATCGCTCACTTCATCCTTTTCTAGTTTGAAGATATCCATGGCCGTCTTGGTGTGGATATCGATACCGCTGTTGAACGCTTCGATCATCCTCGGTTCATCCGCCAAAGAAGAAAGGACACGAAGTTCGACCTGCGAATAATCGGAACTGATCAGCACATTGCCCTTAGAAGGCTTGAAAGCCTTGCGGATCTCTCGGCCTTCATCGTCCCTGACAGAGATGTTCTGCAAGTTAGGATCGTAGCTTGAAAGACGTCCGGTCTGGGTGATCATCTGTGAGAAGATCGTATGGATCTTGCCATCAGGCATGATGTATTTCTTGAGACCTTCAGCATATGTTGAATAAAGCTTGGTATATTTGCGGTATTCCAGGATATCGGACACGACCGGATGGTAGTTCACCAGTTTGGATAAAACCTCTGCGTTTGTCGAACCTTTCTTGAGATCAGGAAGATCAAGTTCATCATAAAGCACTTCTGAGAGCTGTTTTGGCGAGCCGATATTGAATTCATGACCGACACTTTCGTAGATCTTTTTCTCAAGAAGATCGATCTTTTTCTTTGTATGCATGGCGATTTCATCTAGTTCTTTGACGTCACAATAAACGCCTGTCTTCTCCATATCATAAAGTACATAGATCAAAGGCAGTTCTATCTCATGATAGAGATATTCCATCTCTTTCTCTTTTATTTCCTTCAAGGCCTTCGGATAGATCTTCGATAAAGCTCTAGCGATGCTTCCGCCGTAACTGCTGAGCTTCTTTTCGTCAAATTCCAGAGGCTTCTTGGCGCTGCCAAAGATCGCTTTACTATCAGTAATCTTTCCCAAACCGTAATTCAGGATGATCGTTGCCAGATCACTGTTGTAGTTATTTGACAGAAAAGCCATCAAATAGACATCATCGATTTCACCTGATATTTTGATATTGTTATGATCGGCCGCATGAAGTATCGGTTTAAGATCAAAGACGATCTTCTTTTTATTTGATCCAAGATACATTAAGGCATCCTTATCTTTTTTCAGATCCTCAAAATCAATATATTCAAGCTCGTCATCCCTGCAGAAGCAGACACCGTAGATCTTTCTTTCAAAATATGAGAATTCATCTGAAACAAAATAGACGAGCGCATCATCAAGAAGCT
>JAFWKS010000463.1 GCA_017511325.1 Erysipelotrichaceae bacterium | reverse complement strand
TCTTGCTGTGGAAGAGACTTCCTGAACAGATCCCGACCCATTTTGGTTTTAACGGAGTAGCTGATCAGTATTCTTCCAAAGCTTTTTCTGTTTTCTTCATGCCTTTGTTTTTCCTGTTTATTCACTGGATCATGATCTGGGGAACATCGATGGATCCTAAGCACGAAAAAGTATCGGACAAGATCTACACCATGATCATATACAGCGTACCGATCATCTGTATCTTCGTGACTCTGACGATATATCTTAAAACGCTTGATCAGAATTTCGACATCACCAGAGCTATTATGTGCCTTATTTCTGTCATATTCATCGTCATCGGCAATTACCTGCCAAAGACCAGACAGAACTACACGATCGGCATCAAGCTTCCCTGGACACTGGAGGATCCGGAAAACTGGGACAAGGTCCATCGCTTAGGCGGTTATCTGTTTGTAGGCGCAGGCCTGGCCATGTTTATAAGCCTGTTCCTGCCTGGCAATACCATGGTATATGTGATGATCGTTTCAACGATTCTGGCTGCGATCATTCCGGTCATCTATTCCTACAGATTGTACAGAAACAAGAAAGCAGATTAAAATCGGGTACCCCCGATTTTTTATTTCAGTTTCTCATATCTTTCTTTTAGCAGAAGATAACGTTCATGCTTTTCCTTTTTGGCGAAGTGGTAATCTCTTGATTGAGGAAAGCACAGATCATAATCAAGATCTTTCTTGAACTGGGCACTCGTTATGTCATAAGCCTGACCATCGATCAGATTGAAACAGTGAAAGTTTCCATCACCAAGAGGAACGCCATATACCTCTCCACCGTATTCATCCTGTATGAGGAAGGACGTGATCGAACACTGTCCTAGCGCGATATCATCTTCATTCCAGTCTTTTCTCATCCTTGGTGCACAGGTATCGGCTTTCCAGCATTTTCTTAAAACTTCATACGCATTATAAAGGATGCTGTCTTTAAAAAGCTCATCCGTTTCTTTTATCACCTTCAGTCTGTTGTTGATATTGTCCATAGATCTGCTTGTCTCCCTATAAGACTATCTTATCAGAAAGCTGTTTATAGCTACGCCGATTGCCATCAAGACAGGAATATTCGTATAATTTAACAAAGAGATATTCTTTACAGGAGATAATTATGGCAAACGAAAGAATAAATGATGACATGCTTGACGAAGTGACCGGTGGAATAATCCATGATGATATCAAAGCTGAACATTCCATCGACCCAAATGCGAGACTGAAAGAAATAGTAGATGCGAAAGACAGTATTCTTGTATCTTCAAAAACTGATACATTGGTAGAAGACAGCATCATCAAACTGAATAACGACATTCAAAATGAGAAAGTGCTTAAACCAAAGACTTATTTCCTTGACAAGTTGCTTAAAAAACTCAAGATCAGAAATTTACAGTGAACCTCAGGTTCACTGTTTTTCTTTAATGATCAGTATATGATGCTTGATAAGAACCTTCTCGTCTTTTCGTTTTCAGGTTCATCAATGACCTGAGCGGGACTTCCCATTTCAACGATCTCTCCATCATCCATGAAGATGACTTTATCGGAGACCTGTCTGGCAAAACCGATCTCATGTGTGACGACGATCATCGTCATTTTCTTTTTGGCAAGTTCCTGAATGACTTTGAGGACTTCGTTCGTCAGCATCGGGTCAAGCGCACTGGTAGGTTCATCAAAACACAGCACATCCGGTTCAAGAGCCAGAGCTCTGGCGATGGCGACTCTTTGCTGCTGCCCGCCGGAAAGCTGATGCGGATAGTAATCCATCCTCTTGCTGAGGTCCATCTGTTCAAGCAGGGCGACAGCCTTGTCTTTGATATCTATGCCCCTGAGCTTTGATGCCAGAGTGACATTTTCCAAAGCTGTGTACTGAGGAAAAAGATTGAACTGCTGAAAGACCAGACCGAAATGCCTGCGGATATTGATGGCCTGATCGTCTTTGATCTCTTCAGCCTTTCCTGCATCATAGAGTATCTCACCGTTTAATATTATCTGTCCCTTATCTGCCATCTCCAGCAGATTGAGACATCTTAAAAGCGTGGTCTTACCGCTGCCGCTTGAACCGATTATTGAAAGCGTCTGACCTTTTTTCAGTTCAAAAGATATATCCTTCAGGATCTTCTTTCTGCCATACGATTTTTCAATATTTCTTATTTCCAACAGATTCATGATTTAGACAAAATAAGACAGCTTTTCCTCCAGCTTGTCTGAAAAAAGTGTCAGCAGGCCGCTGAAGATCAGATAGAAGGCACCGGTATAGAACAAAGGCCAGATGATGCCCTGAGATTTGATGAAGGACTGGCCCTTCCAGATGATCTCATAGACTGCGATCACTCTGGCAAGAGAAGTATCCTTGACCAGGGTTATGACTTTATTGCTGACAGGCGGAATGATCTTTTTAATCACCTGAAGCAGGACGATGTTTCTGAAGATCTCCCACTCGCTTAAGCCCAGCACTTTCCCTGCTTCGTACTGTCCCTGCGGTACAGCCTGAATGCCGCCGCGATAGATCTCCGCAAAGTAGCAGGCATAATTGAGCACAAAGGCAAACAGTGAAGCGATAAAGCGTCCGTTATCGCCCATGCCCCAGATGTTGCGCCCAAGGAATATTCCCGGTCCGTAGTAGACTACCAGCAGCTGCAGCATCAGCGGCATGCCTCTGATGGCCCAGATGAGAAACTTCAAAGGGTAACTGAGGATCTTGAGATCACTCATGACCCCCAGGGCTATAAACAGCCCCAGAGGTAAAGATAATAGAAGCGTCAGGACAAACAGCTTTAAAGTTACCAGAAAGCCCTGAAGCAAGGATAGAGTTACTGTCCCTATCATTGTGCCAGCAGTGACTCCTGGACGCCAAACTGTTCAGCTATTGCATATAATGATCCGTCATCATAGAATTTCTTGAATTCTTCATTGATGAAGGCAGCCAGATCAGAACCTTTGCGGCAGCCCACGCC
>JAFWKS010000462.1 GCA_017511325.1 Erysipelotrichaceae bacterium | reverse complement strand
TATTGCAGCTATTGCGGAAGTGAGGCGATACTGGAAGGACAGATCTCCGGAATAAAGAGACCTAAATATATCATTCCTTTCAGGATCAGCAAGACTGAATGCAAGAATATCTACAAGAAGGCTCTTGAAAGGAAGGCCTACGTTCCTAGTGAATTCAAGGATGCTGAATTCATCGACCGTTTCCGTCCTTTCTACATTCCTTACTGGATGTATCAGATCAGCTTCAGAAAAGATGATTTTGATCTGGAAGGCTACAAGTCATATACGTCAGGAAGATATGACTACTATGAGGAATACAAGCTCAGGGCTCATGTACATAATGACGGTCTCTATGGTGTTCCTTATGATGCTTCACGTAACTTTGATGATACGATTGCCGAAAAGATCGCTCCGTTCAACAAGAAAGATATCGTCGAATACAAGCCTGGCTATCTGGCCGGCATGTATGCCGATTCACCTAATGTTGAAGCGGAGGTATACAGAGATGAAGTATTGGAAAAAGCTACCGATATGGCTTTTGAAGATATTGCCGACAGTTTTGGCAGTATAACCCTGGATCTTCCAAACAAGAAGAAACGCCAGGAGTTTCTGCAGACCCATTATGACAGACAGGATACGATCTTTTTGCCGGTATGGTTCTTGACCTGGAAAAAGAACGACCGTGTCGCCTATGCAGTAGTGAACGGTCAGAGCGGAAAGATCCATATCGATCTGCCTGTCGATACAAAGAAGTTCATGACGTACTCCTTGGCTGCGGCAGCTGTCTTGTTTGTGCTGCTGACACTGTTTGTTTCAGTGACCTCAAGATTTGTCTTGTGGTTCTCAGCCTTGTTGGCATATCTGGTATCAGTGAGATACCGCAAGGAATTGAAAGAGATAAGAGACAGAGAAAACCATGTCTTCGACAAAGGCTATCTGATCAATGAAGTCGATGATATCAAGATGTCAGACAAGGCCAGAGCCCGGATCAGAAACCGCAAAGTCGGCAATATTTCAATGATCATGTTTGTCGTACTTGGAACGATCATCGGGATCATGCTGATGTCGATGATCATGATGGGCGAACTGTTTGATCTGCTGGTATCACAGGATGGTGCCATGGCCATGACTTTCCTGGTCCTTGTGCTTGAACTGTTCAGTTTCGTCAAGACACTTAATATTACAAGGCATTTAAGAAAGAAACGTTCGTTCTTTATTGCCATCATAACTTTCGGGGCGATAATTTACAGTTTCACCATCGCCTGTGCAGCTCCTGTTCAGGACTGGTGGTATTATCTTGGTTCTTTGATCAGTCTTTTTGCCGCCTCGATCATGGCTATGGATCTGATCGGACGTTTCAATGAGACTTCCACAAGACCGCTCCCGTCATTCTATACAAGAAAAGGAGGTAACGACAGTGTCAAAGAAAGTTAGAATACTGATCATCGTTTCCTTCCTGTGTCTGCTTCTTGTGCCTTTTAGAGTAAGTGCTGCAAACGATTACCGTATCGTCATCGATGATGAAGAAGATCTGCTTACAACGAGCGAAGAGAATATGCTTCGTACAAAGATGGAAGAGATCAGAAAATACGGCAATGTCGGTTTTGTCACAGTATCCCAGTATACATCTACCGATTCATATACCAAAAGCAAGTATCGGGAACTCTTTGGCAAAGAAAGCGGCATGCTGTTTGTCATTGATATGGGCAGAAGGAATATCTGGATCTTCTGTGATGGAGCTATCTATCGTATCATAAACAAGCCTTATGCCAACACGATAACCGACAATGTTTACCGTTATGCTTCTAAAGGCGAATACTATGATTGCGCCTACCACGTATTTGATCAGGCTCAGACGCTGCTTGAAGGCGGCGTGATATCTCAGCCTATGAAGTATATTTCCAACGTCCTGATAGCCCTTGTTTTGGCTTTGCTGGGCAATTTCATCTTCCTGCTCATTCAAAGAAAAGAAGCAGTAGCATCTGCCGATACGATGGCTAAAGCCATGAGCACGGGCATAAGTGTAGGCATCATCTCAAAGATGCTGACAAGCTCACGCAGAAGCCGCCATGTCGAATCCAGTGGCGGCGGAGGCGGTGGGAGCTACTCCGGCGGTGGCGGCGGAGGCGGAGGAGGCGGTGGCTCTTCCGGCGGTGGCGGAGGCCACAGCTTCTAAGCAAGGCAAAGAAACCTGTAATACATGATCTAAGTGAAGATAAATGGCAGAAGACAGCTGATCACTATCAGGCGCGATGATGATCTTCGACAACGGTTCGATAAAACCATGTGCGGAATGTATTGGCAAGTCGGTCAATGTGTCTTCAAGAACAGCTATGAAAACAAGAACTGTCTTATCCATCATGCCGATGAAGTTATCGTTATAAGCCGCTATACTTATGGCGGCTTTTGCATTTTTTGAGACTTGATTAAGCAGATACAGAAGAGGATGGATGAATTTGCTTCACCAATAGATGAAAATACAGTTATTGATGATATCTACGCTGGAACTTGTAGCTCCTTGTACAGGCTCTGTAAGTGACTTCCAATTCCGGCTGGAAGAGGATGTAAAGGCCAACGGCAAAACAGAAAAAAGACCTATATAGACGTCTTTGATCCATATTTCAACATAAGATCGAACCTATCAGATTCGGCCTTTTATTTTGTTATGTGCTAAAATTATGTTTGTATGCATATTCTCAAAAACAACAAAGGAAGGATATCATTGATAGAATTGCTGGCTTTGGCCTTTCTGATCCCGGCTATTTTGTTTTTGGGTTTCAAAGGCGTCGAGTGGTACTACAACTCGATGAGAAATGGCAATGACGGCATGTATGTAAATACGGCTGAATCGATAGCTGTGATAAATTCACTAAACGGTGTGCAGTGTCCGGTAGACGGATGCGGCGGTTCAGCTTACTGCACACACAGAAGAGGCGATCATTTCGTGGGCTATTATGACAATATCTCTCATACAATAGTCGGCTATAAGCTTGCAGGCTATAATCAGGCTAAGATCATGCATGTAGGAGAAAAGAAATATTCTGGCGACGAGGGCACGATGATTATTGAAGTAATCAGCGGAAACGGCGAGATAGAACTTAACTGGGTAAAAGGCAAATGAATCTAAGCGGCAACAATTTTCTGATCATCTATATGTCTTTTATCCTTTTTATTTTGGGAACGGTTTTAGGCAGTTTCATAAACTGTGCCGCGGGAAGGATCGTTGAAGGTAAAGACTGGATCAGAGGCAAAAGCATCTGTGAAAACTGTAAACATGAACTTGGTCCGCTGGATCTTGTTCCGATATTTTCCTATCTTTTTCTTGGTGGCAAATGCCGCTATTGCGGGCAGAAGATCTCGCCAAGGAACCTTTACGTCGAATTATTGCTCGGTGTATGTTTCCTGCTGACCTTCTTAAACAGAAAGACGATAGATTATATCTTATTCAGGGATCTTATTCTTGAAGTTATTCTGCTAGGTCTTTCACTTGTAGATCTTGATTCTTATATCATTCCTGACGGTTTTATCATTGCCGGGATCGTGAACTGGCTTATTTCGATATCCTTCGTTACAGATAAACTGACTTATTTCAAAAACGGTCTGATCGGTGGTTTCAGTATTTCTGCGCTGATCCTGATCGCATCTTTGATCATGGACAAAGTCTTAGGCAAAGAGAGCTTAGGAGGGGGAGATGTAAAACTGCTGTTTATGGTCTGCCTCTATACAGGCATATTCAAGGGCTTTTTCCTTTTATTCCTTTCGTGTGCTATAGGACTTTTCTTTGTGCTATTATTAAAAGAGGAAAAGATTCCTTTCGGGCCTTCCATCAGTATGGCGACTTTTGTGGTCTTGCTTTATGGTGATCTGGCTTTGAATTGGTATCTATCATTGTTTTTAGGGTAAATTTATGGCAACTATCTTGGGGATTGAAATTGGAAACAAGACTGTAAAAGTCGTCGAAATCAAAGGTAACACTTTGAAGAATTTTGCAGCGGTCAACTTGCCTGATAATATCGTTGTAAACAATGAACTGGTCGCTTTTGAAGCGATGGGTGATCTGCTCAAAGATATTGTCAAGGAACACAGGATGACGACCAGAAAAGCTGCGCTGGTTCTGCCTGATTCGGCAGTATATTTGAGAAGGATGGTTTTACCTGCTATGACTGAAAAGCAGCTGATGGTAAACATGCCTTATGAATTCAAGGACGTTCTATCGGAAGACAAAGACAAGTATATGTATGACTATTCTATGATCGGTTACCGCAAAGATGAAGAAGGCAAAGTGACAGACATGGAGCTCTTAGGCGCGGTCGTAAATAAGTCACTGATCGAAAAGTATCAGGAGATGTTCAAAAGAGCCGGACTTAAACTTGTCAAAGCAGGTCCTAGAGAGACTGCTTTAAGCTGCTTGGTCAACATCCTTAATGACGGAAGCGAAAATAAGGACTTTGCGATCCTTGACCTTGGCTATAAGACGACGAAAGTTGAGATCTTCAAAGATGGTGTATATGAAGTCACCAGAACAATCGAATCAGGTGCAGAAGATATCGTCAACGTCATAGCTGAATATTTCGATGTCGATCCGCATATCGCGTCATCATATCTTGAATCGAACAAGGACAACATTCAGGAATATGAAAAATGTGTTGATATCTACTCAAACATCGCTACGGAAGTTATGCGTGTTATGAATTACTACAATTTCGAGAATCCGGATTCAACTTTGGACACTTTATACTATTGTGGCGGTGCCAGCTATATCCCGAGATTCATTGCGGAGATCGCTGACATGGTTTCGCTTGATCTAAAACCTTTATCATCACTTTCTGATGTTGACAAGGATGCGATCGGCAAGTGTGCTCCGGCTGTTGGAGCCTGTTATGAGTAGAGGTGGACTATGAATCTGAATAAAGAACTTTCATTCGATAAGAAGAAGAATTCTCTTCCAACAAAAACCTCTATCAATTTCATCGTTGACGAACAGTCAAAGATAAATAAGATCTCGATCATCCTGTTTGTGGTTTTCATGCTGCTACTGGGTATCTTTACCAAATTTGCGATCATCGATCCACTGGCTAAAGTTGCCAAGGCTGAAAGAGAATACCGCGAAGCTGAGAAACAGCTCGATGCCTACCGCAGCCAGCTGACAGACTATGATGCGATCGAAGCTGAATACAATGAAAAAGTCGGTACATTCCTGACTGATAGTGAAAGAGCTTTCCATGACCGTACTGAGATCCTGGCTATGATCAAGGAAGATATCTTCAATTATGTTGAAGTCAAGAGCATTTCTATTTCCGGAAATATCGTAAGAGTATCGACTGCTACTACGACCATGGAACGCATCTCCGAGATCGTTCAGATCTTGCTGAATGACTCTAAGATCGCTTATGTCACACCAAAGACTACAAGAGTCGGCAACGAGTCAAGCAACAACGTTACTGCTGATCTGGAGATCGGTTATCAGGGAAGGACAGGAGAATAATTATGCTGAAGCGTGGATTTACAATCAGAGAAAAGATCCTGTTATTTGTTTGCATTTTAATTGGCGCAGGCATCTTCTATTACCAAGTTATCTATAAATCATTCCAGAACTCCATGGAAGCTTATGATCTGAGCAAGATCCAGAATCAGGCTGTTATTCTTCAGGCCCAGATCACCCGCAAGAAAACGATGGAACAGTATCTGGAAGACCATAAGGACGTAACTTATGGTGAACTGGCATTATACAACAACCTGTCTAAAGAGATCAGTGAACTCGCGACCATTTTCAATGGCATCGATAATCTTTCGATCTCCTGGTCAGATCCGACTTTGCTGAACACGACAGTAAGAAGGAATGCGAATGTTTCATTCTCGGTCGTCGGTTATTCAAAAGTTGTAGATCTGATCAAAGCTATCAACAACTGCAAGTATCGCTGTCTGATCTCTGATCTGAGCATCTCTACCAACAGAGACAGAGTTTTGAATGAGGACAGTACGATTTCCGTCCGTATCGTCATCACTTTCTTTGAGACGATCGATGAAAATACCAGCCTTGATGGTTTGACTATATTGAACAACAATTAGGAGGTCGGAATGAAAGCTAAAAGATTAGGTGACATACTGGTCGAAAGCGGTGTGCTGACCAATGAAGATATTGAAAAAGCCCTGGAATTACAGAAGGGTACTAATAAAAGATTAGGTGAGATCCTGATCGATGAAAAATTCATCACTGAAACACAGTTCATCGATTCTTTGAGAATGCAGCTGGGCATCGACTTCATCGATCTAGGCAAGGCTCAGATCGATCCTTCTTTGACTGCCCTGATCCCGAAGAATATCGCCAAGCAGTATCATGTAGTTCCGGTCAAACTGGTCGGTGACAGATTGTACATCGCCATGGAAGACCCGATGAACTTCCGTGCCGTAGAAGCTGTTAAGGAAGTTTCTCATAAGCGTGTATCAGTCATGATCGCTTATCGTGAAGCTGTTGAAAGAGCTTTGGCAGTCTTGTACGAAAATGAAGGTGCCAATGCTGCCATTCAGGAAATGAAAGAGGAACAGGGACTTGTTTCGATCGAAGAAAGAAGTGCCGAGACTGAGAATTCCAATGCTCCTACAGTTAAACTTGTCAACTCGATCCTGGAAAGGGGTATCGTTGAAAAGGCATCAGATGTTCATATCGAGCCTAGAGAAAACGATATGCGCGTACGTATAAGAGTTGATGGCCGTTTAACAGAAATACTGACTATACCGAAGAACCTTCAGGGTGCTGTCATTTCAAGGCTTAAAGTCATGGCCAGCATGAACGTTACGGAAAGAAGAGTACCACAGGATGGACGTGCTGCCATATGATCAACGAGCGGAAAGGACATTGATCTGCGTGTCAATACCCTGCCTACCATATATGGCGAAAAAGTAGTTATTCGTTATCTGTGGAGAGATTCTACTACCCTTACCAGAAAAGGTATCGGTATCACTGATAAAGATTCAGAAAAGTTCGATCGTATCATCAAGAATTCTTCTGGCTTGATCCTGATCGTCGGTCCTACCGGATCAGGTAAGACTTCGACCTTATACACGATCATTCAGGAACTCAATAAACCTGATGTGAATATGATCTCTCTAGAAGATCCTGTTGAATATCAGATCGAAGGTGTAACTCAGGTCTCGATCAATGAAAAAGTCGGTCTGACCTTCGCTGAATGTTTAAGAGCCTGCTTAAGACAGGACCCGGATATCATCTGTGTCGGTGAGATCCGTGATGGCGAGACAGCTGAGATCGCCATGAGAGCCGCCATGACAGGCCACCTTGTCTTATCGACTATCCATACCGAAGATGCGATCAGTGCAGTCGACAGACTGAAGGATATGGGCGTAGAACCATTCCTGATCTCCGGATCGATCAGAGGCGTCATCTCTCAGCGTCTGGTCAGAAAGATCTGTCCGGATTGCCGTCAGGAGATTGAGGCCGATCCATTTACTGCTGACCTTGTCGGCATCAAGGATTGCTCAAACTTCCACTTCTACAAAGGCATGGGCTGCCATAAGTGCTTTGATTCAGGATACCGTGGACGTACAGGAGTCTTTGAGATTCTGACTTTAAACTCAACGCTCCGCGATGCGATCAACTCTGGCGTTCCATCGAGTGAACTTCGCAAAATGATCTATGCTTCCGACTTCACACCGATGATCGTCAACGCAAGACAGCTGATCATGGATGGCATCACGACAGTCGAAGAAGTACTTTCAGAAGTCGCAACGATCGAGTAAGAAAAATATCAATGAAAACCACTGGAAACAACAGACAAAAACAGTGGTTTTTTGATACTCTGATCAACCTTGCCAGGAAAGATTTTAAAAAAGAATACATACAGACAGATTGAAATTGAAAAACCTGAAACAGTTATCCTGCTATGGAAATGAAAATGTTCCACGTTCATTTGTTTATATTGGTCGTTTTTGATTAAAATAGTATGTAGAGGGAAATTTATGAAGACAATTGAAGAGATCGTAAAATTGGGTGAAGAAAACAAGGCGAGTGATATCCACTTTTCCTGCGGTTCGCCTGTCAAGTATCGTGTCGACGGGCAGATTCAGAATCTTGATGATGAAGTATTAAGCTTTGAAGATTGTGAAGAACTGGGTAAAAGACTGGCTCAGAATCACTTTGATGAGATCAAGGAAAAAGGCGAACTGGACCTTGCGGAGACAATAGCTGGATCACGTGTGCGTATCAACCTGTACAGGAGCAAAGGTGCCATATCCGGTGCATTGCGTATCCTGCATG
>JAFWKS010000461.1 GCA_017511325.1 Erysipelotrichaceae bacterium | reverse complement strand
TTTCTGAAGACATCGGTGAAACCTACGGAGACTATAAGATCTTCATTATTGGTCTTGGTTCAGCAAAAAAAGCCAATGTAATAGATCTATTGGAAGATGTTATGGGTTATACGACAGCTTCAGCAACCAATCTGGTAAACAACATTCCGGTACAGATCGCCGGCAATCTTTCCTTGAAGCAGGCAGCAGTTGTAGCTCAGGCTTTTGAGGAATACGGTGTTGAACTATCAGTCACCAACGGAGACGAGATCGAAGACATCTCTTCTCAGACTTCTTCAAGTTCCCTGTTCAATTACGATGGGTCATTTCTGACATCAGCAGCTGTGATATTAGCGACACTAGGTGCAACAAATCGTCTAAGAAGCATCGTCAGGCCTAGAAGACCTTCATTGCTGGAGATCTTCTTCCATTCACTTTTCAATACCAGAAAAAAAGTTCCTGTTCACATCCGCAGAAGCATCCGTCCTCGAAACATGACTTTCAGACCGAACAGTTTTCAGCAAAGAAGACCTACAGTCAAACAACAGCTGTTCCCGCTTGGCAATCCTTTCGGTTTTAATGAAAGAAGGCCTTCAAATGCTTTCCATATCGGAACAGGTCGAGCCGGGCGCACAGATCAGCCTGCAAATAAGCGAAATGCCAAACCATCATTCGGTTCTCCTGTAGGTACAGGAATGATCAATAAGCCGATCAGTGGTCAAAGAAACGCTAATAAAAGAAAACCTAAATAGACAAATATCATGTTTTCAACTATGATTTTCAATTAAGTTTCATAATTAAATCGCTTAAAAAATTCCTGTTAATCTGGTTTACAATATTGTTAAAGGAAGAAGACTATGATCAATAAATTCACTTTAAGCAGAGCTCAGAACGTCAATTACGTTAAGAAGCAACTTGAAAATCTCATCGAAAACAATCTGGCACTATCCAGATACTCCGATGATGACCCTTTAAAAGCAGTCGCAGAGCAGAATTTCAGAGAAGCTTATGATTTCATCCTCAACAATCCCGAAGTAGAGAATGACTACAAGTGCCTTTTGCATCTGCACAAGATCCTGATGAAGAATCTCAACAGTGATGTTAAAAGTGAATTGAACGAGACTCAGATCGAAGAACTGAACCAGATGATCAATCAGCCAACCAGGGCAAATCTGGAGATCGCTATCGACGTGATGCTTTATATATTGGACAAAAGGCTCTTTGCCGACGGCGATGTCAGAGCTGCCCTTTTATTTGCGAATAAATTCATGATCGACAACGGCTGCGGCATCCTCACTGTCTCAAAAGACAAAAAAGATGTATTCCGTGAAAAACTCAAAGAATATAAAGACAATAAAGACTATGATATAAAAAACTGGGTCTACATGTACTGTGTTAAAGGACCTAAACTGGATTACTAGAGGTAGAAACATGCTAAAAATCATCGAAGACTTTCCTTATCTGGGCCCTTACGAGAATGATCTTAATCTCAGAGTAGATCTCTATAAGATCAAAAAGAAACAGCTTTTAGGTGAAAACGGCAGCCTGGTCAATTTTGCCAACGGTCATAAATACTATGGCTTTCACAGAACTGATGACGGCTGGGTATACAGAGAATGGGCTCCATCTGCCGATCAGCTTTACCTGACCGGAGATTTCAATGATTGGCACTGGCTCGATACGCCGCTCACAAGGACCGATAACGGCAACTGGGAAGTAAATCTTCCTGGTGACACCCTTAATAAAGGCAGCAAAGTCATGCTTATTGTCAAAAACGGTGACAAGCTTACTCAGCATCTTCCTGCCTATACCAGAAGAGCTATTCAGGACTGGAACACTCAGAGCTGGTGTGCAGAGATCTGGGAAGATGACTACCACTGGGATGATGAAGGTTTCAAGTGTGATGAACCATTGCTGATCTATGAAGCGCACATCGGAATGTCTTCCGAAGATTACAAGATCGCAACATACCGCGAATTTGCCGACAATATCCTTCCTCATGTAAAGGATCTCGGTTACAATACAATCCAGCTCATGGCCGTCATGGAACATCCTTATTATGGATCATTCGGCTATCAGGTATCCAATTTCTTTGCCCCATCAAGCAGATTTGGTTATCCTGATGAACTCAAATATCTGGTTGACAAGGCTCATAACATGGGTATCAGAGTCTTGCTTGACCTTGTCCATTCTCATGCCGTAGGCAACACGCTTGAAGGCTTGAATATGCTGGATGGAACAGTCTATCAGTATTTCCATGATGGAGGTCTAGGAGATCATCCTGCCTGGGGAACCAAGCTTTTCAACTATGATAAACCGGAAGTCCTGCATTTCCTTCTGAGCAACCTCAAATACTGGCTTGAAGAATATCATCTCGATGGATTCAGATTTGACGGTGTAACTTCAATGCTTTATCACCATCACGGTCTGGGCCATGATTTTGACAACATGGATAAGTATTTTTCAATGGATACTGATACTGAAGCGGTCACTTATCTGATGCTGGCGAATGAACTGATCCACGAATTGAAACCTGAAGCCATAACGATCGCCGAAGATATGTCAGGCATGCCTGGCATGTGTCAGCCTGTTCCTAACGGCGGTATCGGATTCAATTACCGTCTGGCTATGGGCACTCCGGATATGTGGATCAAGCTCATCAAGGAATACAAAGATGAAGACTGGGGCCTATACAACATCTATGGTCAGCTGACCAACAGAAACGAAGGAACAGTCGCTTACGTCGAAAGTCATGACCAAGCTCTTGTTGGCGATAAGACTGTCATGTTCAGACTCGCAGATGCAAATATGTACTACGAGATGGGCAAAGATACGCATACCTTTGTGATCGATCGTGCTATGGCTTTACACAAGATGATCAGGCTCATCACCATTGCCGCTGGAGGAAATGCTTATCTCAACTTCATGGGCAATGAGTTCGGCCATCCGGAGTGGATCGATTTCCCTAGAGAAGGAAACGGAAACAGTTTCAAATACTGTCGCAGACAATGGAGCCTTCTTTACAATCCTGATCTGAAATTCCAGTATCTTAACAATTTCGATCATGATATGGTTCATACAATCAAACACTACAGGGTATTTGATGAATACTATCCAAATATCAAGTGGGTCCATGAATCAGATCATGTTATTGCTTTTGAAAGAGGCGGTCTGGTATTTGTATTCAACTTCTCGCCAACAAACGATTATGCTGATTATACAATTCCTGTATCTCATGGCTGTGATCACTACGTTCTTTTTACATCCGATGATGCAAGATACGGAGGCTATGAAAGGATTTCCCGTGATCCTAAGAGCGCATTTGTTCCGGGAATGGAAGGAAACTATGTGAGCCTTTATCTTCCATCCAGGACCTGCATGGTCTTATGTCCGTCCAAATTGTAAATTAAAGCTAACCTGAGTCAATCTCGGGTTTTTTTATTTCTTGTTTGTACTATAATAGTAAATATGAATACCAAAAGATTAACTAGCCTTGCTATGTTGATCGCTGTTTATTGTGTGCTCAGCATACTGACACCGATAAAAGTGCTGAACTTCAAGTTCACACTCGAGGCATTCCCAATCTATGTAGCCAGTTTACTATTAGGTCCTGTTGATGGTCTAATCGTCGGAGGTGTAGGCTCATTTATCTATCAAATACTGTTCTCAGGTTATGGTATTACTGCTACAACAATCCTATGGGTATTGCCCCATGCTATAAGCGGTTACGTAGCAGGCCTATATGCTAAATCTAAGAACTTTTCTTTAGATTTCAAACAGAACTGTTTTATCGTGATTATCGCCAATCTGATAGTTACGGCTTTGAATACGCTGGCCCTGTATGTTGATTCAAAAATGTTCGGCTACTATTCACCTGCTCTTGTTTTCGGAAGTCTGGGACTTAAGATCATTACCGGAATAATTCTGGCTGTCATCTACTCTCTAACTTTGCCTAAACTGATCAGTTTGCTGAAAAATAATATGAGTATTTAATGGAGGATTCTTATGTTGACAGATATTGAAATAGCGCAGAATTGCAAGATGGAAAAAATAACAGATATAGCGAAAAAACTGGATATCGATGAAAGATATCTTGAACAATACGGCAGTTATAAAGCCAAGATCGACTATCAGCTTATCAAAGATCTTAAAGACAGGAAAAACGGCAAGCTAATACTTGTGACAGCTATCAATCCTACTCCAGCCGGTGAAGGAAAGACGACGACTACTGTAGGACTTGCAGACGGTTTAAGAAAGATCGGCAAGAAATCAGTCGTTGCTTTGAGAGAACCTTCCCTGGGTCCTGTTTTCGGTATCAAAGGCGGAGCTGCCGGCGGAGGCTATGCGCAGGTCGTTCCAATGGAAGATATCAACCTTCACTTTACCGGTGATTTTCATGCGATCGGTGCCGCAAACAACCTTCTTGCCGCAATGATCGACAATCATATCCAGCAGGGAAATTTGCTCAATATCGATCCAAAACGCATAACCTGGAGAAGAGCCCTCGACATGAACGACCGTCAGCTGAGAAACATCGTTGACGGTCTGGGAAACCGCAGCGACGGTACTCCAAGGCAGGACGGTTTTGATATAACTGTCGCATCTGAAGTTATTGCAATCCTTTGTCTTTCTTCTGATATCACAGATCTTAAAGAAAGATTAGGCAAGATCGTGATCGGCTACACCTATGACAATCAGCCTGTCAGTGCAAAACAGCTCAAGGCTCAGGGAGCTATGACAGCTTTGCTTAAGGATGCCTTAAAACCAAATCTTGTTCAGACATTGGAAGGCACTCCGGCGTTTGTGCATGGCGGTCCTTTTGCCAACATCGCACATGGATGCAATTCCGTAACTGCCACAAAACTGGCTATGAAACTGGGCGACTATTGTGTTACAGAAGCTGGTTTCGGAGCTGATCTTGGTGCTGAGAAGTTCCTTGATATAAAATGCCGTCTGGCAGACCTTAAACCTGATGCAGTAGTGCTTGTCGCAACAATAAGAGCCTTGAAGCATCATGGAGGCGTTCCTAAAGATAAGCTCAATGAAAAGAATCTTCAAGCTCTTGAAAAAGGCATCCCTAACCTGCTTCAGCATGTTGAAAACATCACAAAAGTATATAAGCTGCCATGCGTTGTAGCGATAAATGCATTCCCTAATGATGTTAAGGAAGAACTCGATTTCATTGAAAATAAATGCAAGGAACTAGGTGTTAACGTTGCGCTTTCCGAAGTCTTTACCAGAGGCGGAGATGGCGGAAAGACATTGGCAGAAGAAGTAGTAAAACTATGTGAACAGGAAAATGACTTCACATTTGCCTACACCGATGATATGAGCATCTTGGAAAAGCTCAATGCGATATCCAAGAAGATCTACCACGCCGATGGTGTCGATCTGATCGGAAACGCGCCTAAACAGCTCAAACAGCTTGAGGAGCTCGGTTATTCTAATCTTCCTATCTGCATGGCAAAGACGCAGTATTCCTTTTCTGATGATCAGTCGAAACTTGGTGCACCAAGAGATTTCAGGATCACAGTCAGAAATCTTAAAGTATCGGCCGGTGCCGGATTCATCGTTGCCCTGACTGGTGAGATCATGACAATGCCTGGTTTGCCTAAAGTACCGGCAGCCGAAAAAATAGATGTCGATGAAAACGGAAAGATCACAGGCCTGTTCTGATGCATAATAAATCTTTAAAAGAATTCGCTGAACTAAGTGCTTCCAGCACCCCTGTTCCAGGCGGTGGTAGCGTGAGCGCCGCAGTTGGCGCCCTTTCTGCCTCTTTAGCTGAAATGGTCACAAATCTGACCATTGGAAAAAAGAAATATATCGAATATACAGTCGAACTTAACGACATAAGGAAAGAACTGCAGATCTTAAGAAGTAATCTTCTTCAATGCATTAACAAGGATGCAGAAGCTTTCGAACCATTATCCAAAGCCTATAAAATGGATAAAGGCGATCCTGAATATGCATCAAGGATGGAGGAATGTCTTAAGAACGCTTCCAGTTCACCATATCTCATCCTCAAGTATGCAACAAGAGTGATCGATCTTGATGAAAGATTAGCGATCATCGGATCAAAGATCTCCGTAAGTGATGCCGCAACTTCTGTAATGCTGGCAAATGGAGTCCTATATGGCGGATATATCAATGTCATCGTCAATACGAACCTGATGAAAGACAGAGGATATGCGGACAAACTTGAAGCTGAAGCAAAAGCCTTGCTTGATGAATACGCAAATAAATCACTAAAGATATTCAATGATATCAAAGAGAGGTTGAACAATGGCTAGACTGCTTAAAGGAAAGATCGTTGC
>JAFWKS010000044.1 GCA_017511325.1 Erysipelotrichaceae bacterium | reverse complement strand
GATCATCGTAAGTGAAAAACTCATCATGATGCTCATATACAGAGACATCATGCCAGGTGATTTATCTTTTTTCTGCACAGCATCTTTTATGTTCATATCAATGAGATATTCTTTTTTCTTTATCTATATTATTACATTAAACCGCTGATAAAAATATATAATTATGGTATGGCTTTAGACGGAATCACCCTTTACAAAGTAAAACAGGATCTTGAGAAGTATCTGCCGATCAGGATCAACCGGATCTCGGAGACCAGCAGGACGGAGATCGTCTTTAATGTGCATGCCAACGGGATCAGGACCAATCTTGTCATGTCGTTTCATTCAAACTACAATCACATCTGTCTTTCAGACAAAAACTATACGACTTTCTCTGATCCGTCGACTTTTGTCATGGTTTTGCGAAAATACATCCTCAACGGTGTGATCTATCAGATTGAACAGTATGATCATGATCGCTATCTGCTTATGCATGTAAGGGCCAGGAATGAACTATACGATGAGAAGGAATATATCCTTTCCGTTGAACTGATGGGAAAATACGCAAATCTCATCCTTGTCGATGATCAAAACAGGATCATCGATGCCTTGAAGAAGATCCCGCCGTATGAAAACACCAGAAGGACGATCCTGCCGGGAGCTCAGTTCACCCTTCCTGACAAGCAGGACAAGCTCGATCCTTTCATATCTCCTAAGATCGATCTGAACGAATCGCTGGTAAAACAGCTGCAGGGCTTCTCCAAGCTTCTAGAAAACGAAGTCCGTTTCAGACTTGACACATCGACTTTCCCTGAGATCATAAAGCTCATTGAAGGGTCAGACAAGCTCTATCTGAGCAAGCTCAAAGACAGCTATGAATTCCATGTCATTCCTTTGACTCATCTTAATACTGAGTACAGTGAATGGGACATCCAGAAAGGCTTCGATGAGATCTACTACGAAGACGATGAAAAGGAAAGGATCAAAAACATCGCTGATGATCTTTATAAAGTCGTCAAAAGACAGATAAAACACTATTCGGCCAAAATCGAAAAGCTCAATGCCAGCTATGAAGACGCTCTGAATCTTGATAGCGACAAGGAAAACGGCGATCTGCTTTACATGTATTCCGATCTTGATGCCAAAGGTCTCAAAGAGATCGAGATAGAAGACTATGAAGGAAGAAAAAAACTCATCCGTCTTGATCCGAAACTATCTGTAAAAGCCAATGCCAACAGGTATTTCAGGGAATATCAGAAGAAAAGAAAAGGCAAGATCTATATCGAGGAACAGCTTGAGCTCGCAAGAAGCGAACTGACTTATTTCGAATCATTGAACGAACAGCTTTCTCTTGCCAACTATTCCGATGCTCTGGATATAAAGGAAGAGCTGGGCAAATACGGCTATCTTAAGAAAAACAGCTCCAAAAACAAGAAGAAAAAGAAGATAAGTCTCTATCAGACCAAAGTCGACGGTTATACCATCACATTTGGCAAAAACAACATTCAGAATGCCTTTCTGTCCTTTGACTATGCTCATTCAAACTACACCTGGTTTCATGCGAAAGGCTTCCATGGTTCACATGTGGTCGTCGATACCGATAAACCAAACGAGAAGATCATCAGGACCTGTGCCAATCTGGCCGCCTATTATTCCAAGGGACGTTTCTCTTCATCGGTCCCGGTCGATTACTGTCTTCTGAAGGAACTCAAAAAAGTAAAAGGCGCAAAGCCGGGTTTTGTCACCTTTAAAAACTATAAAACGATCTATATCGATCCTTATGAAGACAAGCAGCTAGAGATCTCTGTGATCTAGATAGGCATTGAGCTTCTTTAATTCAAAAGGCTTGAGGCGGCGGTATTCGCCGCTTTTAAGATCGCCAAGCTGTATCGTAGCCTCTTTGATGCGGTGAAGCTTTATGACATTGAATCCGACAGCCTTGAACATCTTTCTGATCTCTCTGTTTTTTCCTTCATGGATCGTAACTTCCAGAAAGGATGTGTATCTGTTTTCATTGATCCTGATCAGCTTGACTTTGGCTTTACCTGAAACGTAGTCTTCGATCTTCACGCCCTTTTCAAGCTTTTCGATCGTATTTTTGTCTATCACGCCATCGATCGTGACCTCATAGACTTTCTCCACTTCATATTTAGGATGGATCAGCTTCTGCATGAGTTCACCGTCATTGCTTAAGAGGATCAGACCTGAAGAATCATAATCAAGTCTTCCCAAAGGAAAAAGACGATATGGCGAATCGATGAGATCAACGACCGTTTTCCTGTCCTTGTCATCTTTGGAAGAACTGATGATGTTTTTAGGCTTGTTTAAAAGATAGACCACCTTCTCTTCCTTATTCAGCGGCTTGTTGTCGATCCTGATGTCCGCCTTTTCATCGCTCTTAAAGCCAAGTTCCTTGATGACTTGTCCATCGACGCTGACGCGTCCG
>JAFWKS010000043.1 GCA_017511325.1 Erysipelotrichaceae bacterium | reverse complement strand
AGCCGATCTATGTCACGGAAAATGGCTATGGCGCATATGAAGAGATCAGCGAGGATATCGATGATCAGTATCGGATCGATTATATCCGTGAACATATCCGTTATCTGCTGAAGGCCAAAGAAGACGGTGTGGATGTCAACGGTTACTTCGTCTGGTCGCCCTTCGATCTCTATTCCTGGAAAAACGGCTGTGAAAAAAGATATGGCTTGGTCGCTGTAGACTTTGATAATGACTGCAGGCGAATACCGAAACATTCCTATTATTGGTATAAATCAAACATTGAAAACGATTTTATAGATCTGAGAAAGGAGGAAAAACAGATGAGGAATATCGTTCTGGTCTGCAATGGCGGAATGTCGACTTCCATACTGGCCAACAGGATCAAGGAACTGGGCGGAGACGAAGTCGAAGTGAACGCTTATGGCGAGCAGGAGTATTCTCAGCATCTGAAAGATGCCGATGTCGTACTGATCGGACCGCAGATCCGCTACCTGATCGATGATATTCGAAAACGGGTTGGCGAAAACGTTCCGGTGGCAAGCATCGAACCGCGAGTCTACGGGGCGATGAATGCTCAGAAAGTACTGGAAATGGTCGATGAATTATTAAAAGATAGCAAATAAAAAAGGGGGTAAAGAAATGAACAATTTTATTGCTACACTTGAGAAAAAACTGATGCCTCTTGCGAAAAAGATCGCAAGTGAAAAGCATTTGAAGGCGATTCGTGACACTTTCATGACGATATTGCCTCCTATCTTCTTTGGCGGCATCATTGCAGTCATCAATTCTGCACCGGCTGTCGAAGGCACGACCAACGGTTTCATGCTGGCGTGGGCAAAATTCGCCAGCGACAACGCTGCGATCCTCGGTTGGCTGAATACTGTCACGATGAGTTTCCTGTCTCTGTATGTCTGTATCGGCATCACTTACTATTTAAGCAAGGCCTATGAGAAAGAATCATTCCTGCCTATCATAATCTCCGTGGCCGGGTTTTCTATGCTGGCGATCGATCCGGTAGAATTATCTTTCGGCAATGTACTTGCTCAGATGACTTATTTTGACGGAAAAGGTATCTTAGTTGCGATCTTAGTGGCAATCATGACTGTCGAACTCTACAGAGTCCTGACTGATCACAATGTCGGCAAGATTAAACTTCCTGATTCTGTTCCGCCTGCACTGACTGTCTCTTTCGGTTCCCTGGTACCTTGTCTGATCATCCTGGCTGTCGATGCTTTATTGTTCATCATCGCTAGGAATGCTACCGGAACAAGCTTTGCTGCAATGATCATTCAGATCCTGTCACCAGCAACAGCTGCTACCGACAATATCTTTGTCGCAATGCTGGTCGGTTTCTTGCTCAACTTCGGCTGGTTCTTCGGTATCCATGATACAGTCTGGTCTGGATTCCTCAGCCCGATCGAATATGGCACGCTTTCCATGAACGCTTCAGCCATGGCTGCCGGCGAAGCACTTCCTGCTGTCTTCACAGTATCTTTCTGGTGCTACTTCGGTATCATCGGT
>JAFWKS010000460.1 GCA_017511325.1 Erysipelotrichaceae bacterium | reverse complement strand
TACAACCGGTACAACGATGAGATCAAGGAAAAGGTCGGCGCTGATTGCGAACCGTTACTGGTTTGGGATTACTGCAACAAGGTCATCATGTACAACAACGGTGGTGAAAACACTTATAAAGAAGGCGACATCACAAACCTCTGGTTTGCTACTGATCCAGCCAACAAGGGTGCTTTCTGGATGAAGGATCCTACTACTGAAGGCGTTAACATGAACTTCTTGGTTAACCTGACTTCTGATGAAAACGCAGCTAAACTTGCTGAAGCTTACAAGGCTTACTATGGCAAGGACATCGAATTGGATGAAGGTTGCGCTAATGCCGGTTATCAGTTCATCAAGATGCTTTATGCAAATGATATGATGCTCGGTTCATCTGACTCAACGATCGCTAAGGATATCGCTGCTGCTGAAAAACCTCAGTGTGGCTTATTGACATTAAATAAGTACAACAAGGCTAAAGGTGAAACTGCTGAAGGTTCAGGCGTTTACAACCTGCTTTACAGCAAGGATGATGTTACTCCGTTTGCCGGATTCATTTATCCGATCTATGGCTTACAGGTAAAGAATGCTGACAACCCAGAACTCGCTAAGGCTTTCCTGATCTGGTTATATTCAGAAGAAGGCTGGTATGGAAACGGCGAACTGAAGGTTGCTGATGGTGGCGTATACAAAGGCATGCAGGGCAGATTAGGTGATTACTCAGGTAACACTTCTAACCCTGTAGGCGATGGCGACATCAGCGTTGTTGAATGGAAGAAACTCTTAGTTCAGGAAGACGCTGTACAGGCTGCTGAACACAGAGCTGATGTAGAAGACTTCATTCAGTTGATTAAATAATCAATCTAATTAGTTTGTACGAAAAGGGCTTAGGCTTTTATGAGCCTAATCCCTTTTTTATTAAGGGGTAAAAGACTATGAAAAAACGTTGGAATAGAATCAAGACATTTTTCTCTAAACCATATAATGTTCTTCTAGTTCTCTTTATAGTAGTTTTGGGATTCCTGGTCGTTCTTCCGCTGTTTTCGATCGTCAGAGATACGTTCATCGTTCACTCATCGGAAAAATCCAGAATCCATCAGGCTGTAGGCACGTTTACCACCTATCACTGGAACAGACTGTTTCTTTCGGAATTTAGAAAATCACTGCTGATCGATCCGTTAAGAAACTCACTCTTGACCAGTGCCTGGGCATGCGTTGTTTCTATTCTTGTCGGTGGAAGCTTTGCCTGGCTCGTTTCACGAAGCGACATGAGATGGAAGAATTTTCTCACTAAACTGTTTATCTTCCCATACATCATGCCAAGCTGGACTTTGGCGCTAGCCTGGAAAAACTTCTTTAAGAATGTTGAGATAACCGGATCAAACGGTATTTTCCATTCCTTGACCGGAATGATCGTTCCGACCTGGTTCGCATATGGCGAATTCCCGATCATCGTTGTAACAGGATTGCACTATGCACCTTTCGCTTATATCCTGATCGGCGGCATTTTGCACAACATGGACGCCAACCTGGAAGAAGCAGCTGTAATTTTGAAAACAAAACGCCTGAAGATGTTCTGGCGTATAACTATACCGATCGTCATGCCGGCAGTATTGAGTACCATCATTCTGGTCTTCTCCGGTGCAATGGCATCGTTTGCGACACCGCAGTTTTTGGGCCTGCCGGTAAGATACTATGTTCTGACGACAGAACTGTATGCTTCGATCAACGGAACCAATCCTGGCGTCGGTTATATCCTGGCCATGATCATGATCATCATCAGTGTCATCATCAT
>JAFWKS010000459.1 GCA_017511325.1 Erysipelotrichaceae bacterium | reverse complement strand
GTGACATAGACGAAAGTCGAACCGGTATCAAGATGCAGTCTCTGCAGCTCTGATCTCATTTCCAGACGCAGTTTGGCATCCAGGTTGGAAAGAGGTTCATCCATAAACAGAACTGTTGGCTCTGGTGCCAGGGTTCTGGCGATCGCAACACGCTGCTGCTGACCTCCGGACAGTTCTGCCGGATATCTTTCCATAAACATACCGATATTGGTTATTCTGGCTACACGGCGTACTGAGAGATCCATCTCTTCCGTGGTAAGCTTGCGGACTTCCTTTACGACTTCACCGGCTTTATAGGAAACAAAGTCCTCATCAAGAGTATAGCCTTTTGTAGCAGCATCGCTTTGTGCTGTTACAATGATCTTCTGCAGTTCCAGACTGTATTTATTGGCGTCATCTGCAACATTGCTGGAAGTATGCAGATCATAGCCCAGCAGTTTCTTGGCGGAATACTGTGAGATCTCATAGGCATCGATCAGCTTGACGATCGCTTTCTTTTCATCAAGCTTGCCCTTCTTGTCATAGCACTCCTTGATCAGCTTGACCACATCGTTAGGTCTTTTTAAAGCCTTGAGAATTCTTGAAGCTGCCTTGGCATCATGATAGATGACAGGAAGTGGTTCCTTGATGTTGGTAAGGCCAAATGAGATGTTCTCATAGACGGTCATGTTAGGCCACAGAGCATAGTTCTGGAACAAGAAACCGACCTTACGTTTATTGGCCGGAATATTGATGCCTTCAGCCGAATCAAAGACAACGCGATCGCCGATCGTGATCTTGCCACTGGTAGGTGTCTCAAGTCCGGCGATCATTCTTAATGTCGTCGTCTTGCCGCAGCCTGAAGGACCAAGCAGGGTAACGAAGGCGTTGTCTTCGATCACCAGATTAAGATCATCTACAGCATAGAATTTATCATAACGTTTTGTAACATGTTCTAAAGTGATTTTTGGCATATGTTTTATCCTCCTATTCCTTCATCCAAGCTTGCACCAGTGATCTTGTTTACCAGGAAGTTACTGATCAAGATTGTGACGATCAATATTAAGTTGATACCACTCGAGAATGCATACAGACCCATTTCATCGAAATAGTCCAGTGTTGTGGAAAGGATGAAGCCCTGAACACACAGCAGCATGAACAGTGAGAGTTCTCTTAAACAGGTCATGAATGGTAGTAAGAAACCTGAAACGATTGAAGATTTCTGAATAGGAATGATGATTCTTGTCATACGTTTGATTCACGGAACATCCTGGATGATCGCTGACTCTTCAATTTCGTTTGACAGCTGCAGCATCGAGTTCAAAGAAGAACGCGAAGCGAACGGGATATACTTGACTGTTCCTACGATGACTAATGCCAGATAGGTATTGAACAGATTTATCTTTCCGGAAGAGAAAAGGATAAAATATGCAGCACCTACAGCAACTGAAGGCATCAGATAAGGCAAGAAGGCCATGGAGTTCACATAGCTTGCGAGCTTGCCGCGTCTGTTCTTGCTTACGGCATAACCGATCAAAGTACCGATCGTACCTGCTGTCAGACAGCAAATCACGGCAACCAGGATCGTTCCTCTGAAAGCTCTCCAGATCATGGCGTTATGCAGGATACCCATCTGTCCATACATACCGTTTTCAGTGATGTTTTCTGCCGTTACCCACCATTTTGTGGTCAGGTTGCTGGTATTGCCGGTATACAGGAACGAATAGTCGCCCGGGTTAGGAAGGAAGGTCTCAAAAGCAAAGGAAATGATCGGATAGATGGATGTGAAGAAAGTGATGATCACAAATACTACCGCAACCATGTATCGGCCGCTGGCGCCTAGATTGACCTTGGTGATCTGGCCTGATTTGCCTGTTACTGTCGTATATGACTTGCGCGAATGCAGTGAACGCTGATTGAGATACATGATCGCAACGCCAAACAGCATCATGATGATCGCAATGATCGAAGCTTCGCCGGTATACTTGTCATTCATCGAGACATATTTTGTCGCAAGAGTTGTAAGATTCAAATAATGCGGAACCGGATATGAACCGATCGTTGAACCTGCAACCAACAATATGGTTGAAAGAATTGCCGGTTTGACCATCGGAATCGTAACTCTGGTAAAAATCTTCCATCTAGGCGTATCCAGGATCGTTGCCGCCTCTTCAAGGTTGGCATCCATATTCTTGAAGATACCACCGATCAGAATGTAGGCGAATGGCGCATAGTGCATGCCCAAGACGACGATACACGGGAACAGCCCCAGACACCACCAGGCCGGCATGGTTATGCCAAACAGCGATGCCAGTAAGCCGTTAGATGTACCGGTGACCGCATTAGAGTTGAACAGGTTCTGCCATACGACGGCCAGAGTCCACTGCGGCATGATATACGGGAAGATAAAGATCGAACTCAGATACTTCTTGAAAGCCATGTTTGTACGGGTGATCAGATAGGCAAAGATACCGCCAAACAGGATCGAAAACGTACAAGCACCGATAGCCAGATATATCGTATTGACTAACGGTGTCCACAGATTTGCCTTGGCCAGACGCGACGTGAACAGGTCAACATAGTTGGCGAATGTATAGCCGCTGGCCTTGCCGGTCAGATACTGGTCGATCGTACCCGGATGGATCCTGATCGTATCCTGAATGATCGCTATGATCGGTGCGATAGTCGTAAAGGTGACAAGGATGCCCGTCAGGATCAGGATGATGTTCTGCGGTTTGCTGAGATAAGTCTTTATGCTGTTAATTCTGATTTTTGTTTGTTTTGACATAAATTTATACCTCTGATTAAGGAAAGTGCCTCCGTAGAAACTCTACGAAGGCACTACGTTTTAAATCAATGATCTTAGATTTAAACAACTGTTATTCTGGAGTGTACTTGTCGAGCATTTCGATCCATGAGCCTACAGTGAATGCAACAGATGCGCAATACTTAGGATCTTCAACAACTAACTTGCCATTGTTGATCCACCAGTCATAGCCTCTGTCCATTGTAGTGTCACAGACGACCTTTGCTGATTCACCCTTAGAGTGATGGAATTTTTCTTCTGTAGCCTTAGCAACTTCTGGGTTAGAAGAATAGCCACCTAAGTCCTTGCCCCATGCAGAGAAACCGTCAACAGTTTCAGTCATGTAAGCGATGAATGCACATGCAGTCCAAGGGAATGGTGAGTTGTCTGTTACGAACAGATAGTGGCAGTAAGCGTAGCCGCCGATGCCTTCATAACCATTCTGGTATGCAGCAACTGACAGGTTGTTTACAGAAGTTTCATCTGTTTCTTCAACTGAACGAACCTTTGAGTAAACCAAGAGACCGAACTGATCAACTGCAGATTTCTTGACCAGAGTATTGCAGATTGGACCATCATCTGTCTGAGCGTTGTAGCTGTTGACCCACAGTTTGATCCAAGCCAGAGCATATTTGCCATTTTCATCAAGACCTAATTCAGCAGCGTCTTTTTCCATAGCATCTACAGTAGTGCTGAAGTAAGCTTTCTTGTCATCTGGGAGCTTGTCATATGCGTCTTTTAAGTAAGCAGCATACTGAGGAGCTGTCAGCATGTATAAGAAGTTCTTACCAACGATTTCTGAATCGATGTCCATGAACAGACCGTGTTCGCCTTCATAAACGAAATCCCAGCAGTTTGTATACTGCTTGTCAGGGTTGACGTTGTTGAATTCGAAGATCTTGTTCAATGTCTGTAATGGGAGATATCCTTCATATGCTTCAGGAGTAGTGCCATTAGCTTCTGCCCACTCTTTAGGAATGAATGTATCTAAGACACCTGTCTGAACCATCTTAGACTCGATCTGGTTACCATCCTGGATCAGAGTCATGAAGAATGTACCTGTGTCCTTCAGACCATCAGCTGTCAACTGATCGAAGATCTTGTTGTTCTTTGGC
>JAFWKS010000458.1 GCA_017511325.1 Erysipelotrichaceae bacterium | reverse complement strand
TAACCGACTACCTCTCCGTTTAAAACCAGCGAATATGGCGCAACGCTGGGATCGGTCGCCAGTTTAAGGATACCGTTGCTTCCTTCAAGCGTTGTATAGTCCTTCATCTCAGGACCGCTTTCATAGTCAGCCCATTTTTCTTTCAGTTCATCAAGCATGCCGCCTTCTCTAGCTTCAGTGATGAACTCATTCATCTGTCTGAGCAGCAGATTGCCTTTTTCATTTTTCGGAAACGCAAAAGCGATCGGCATTTCACTTACCGGTTCGCCGATGATAGTGATCTCCGGATTGTTCATTTTGGATTCATACAGAACTTCCTCATCTTCCACCGCTGCATCTATTTTGTGTGAAAGCAAGGCAGACAAAAGATCAGTAGTTGTATTGAAGTAATAATGTTCAGCATCCGGGAAAAGATCTTTGATGATCGCATCATAGACCGTTCCGGTCATGATACCGATCCGCTTTTCTTTAAGCTGTTCAGGATCACTGATCCTGACGTTCTCTTTTTCTCCTGAACATCCCACAGCAGGCACATCAGCAATACGACTATTATTCTTTTTATATATGAATTTTTCATGATCTACTATCTAATTGTACACTTTATCTGCAACATCTGTTTCAAAATTATAAAACAGCTCTGAATGATCAGAGCTGTCTGATGTCTAACTGCTTTCATTGATCATACAACGATCTATAAGCAATCAAAGTTTTTTAGAACAGTTGTTTGAGTTCATTTAACGGCTTATAGCCGACGATCCTTGTTATCTCAAAGCCATCCCTGAATTTGATGATGGTCGGGATATAAGTGATATAGCCCTTCCAGAAATCAGGATTCTCATCAACATCTACGATAGCGACATCATAATTCTCATTATCAGCTGCCGGTGTTTCCAGATTCTGGTTTTCTATAACACACTGATAATTCCAGCCGGCGCCAAACAGAGCTATCTGATTAAGCGATGTGCAGATCCACATATTGTAGTTTTTGCTGTTGAGAAACTTGGTATGAGCGGTTGCTCCATAGCTGCCTCCGGAAACATTTTCCAGTGTTTCATCTAATAAAGGACTAGCAACTGTCTTGAATTTACTTTCATTATTGTTTTCCGCAGTATTACTCCCTTTCCTTCATTATATACGAAGGATGGTCTTTAGATGGCGGTATTAATGGTTTTACCTTATTTTTGTTGCTTATGTTTAACTATTTTTTATTGGACCAAATAATACAGGACAGAATACAAGATTGTTTTACTCTCTTAGTTTCCTTTCGTTTTCGAGGTATTCGATCTTTCCTTTCAGCCTTCCAACTCCATACATCAGCAATGTTGCGACCAGCAGATTGAATATTGCGACAAAGGAATTGCGCGGAGTATTTATGCCAAGAGACAGATTCATGATCCCAAGGCTGAGATTCATCAAGCCTAATGCCAGCAGCATCTTATGTATCCTGCTTACATGACAGAGTCTTGAATCTAGATCCGAGAAGATATCGAAACTGCCAAGTTCACTTCTTTTTCTGAAGTATATCCACTGCAACACCCTGCCTATATATTCCGCCCCAGTCTCCTTCATAAACTCGATATAATCATCATCGAAAGGATGCATCTCCAGTCTTATGATATATTCACTAGCTTTACTCTTTTCAAACACGTACCTGCAATATCCGACTTCCGCAAGCGTCCAGCCTTTGACTGCCATTTCATTAAGCCATCTTTCTTCCTTTTCAAAGTCCCATACCCAGAACCATCTATATTTTGTCATCATTTCACTCATCGTTTTTTCCTCCTATTATCGCATCACCGTTTTCAACAAGTTCTCTTAGCCGCTGTATTTCATCGTTCAATATCTTCAGACCTTTTTCCGTGATCTGATAATTCTTCTTCCTGCTTCCATCCTCTACGGGAAGCTGGATGATCCACCCCTTGTCCACCATGGAATTCAAAGCTCCATAGAGCGTTCCTGCCGCAAGCCTGACCCGCCCTTTTGACATCTCTTCCACTTCCTGCATAATCCCGTATCCGTGCTGGGGATTATACAAGGCAAGCAGGATATAATATGTCGCTTCCGTAAGTGCAATGCTTTCCATCATGAATCAACCTCCTATATTGTCACACGATATATCGTCTCTCGATATATATACTATATCGTAGGCCGATATAGTTGTCAAGAGTGATCAGAAACTTTTATATACATGATCTTTGATCTTAGAGAAATACATGCCGACATTTTTATGCTTTCTGGTAGAGAAAAGTTTTCGTTAAATTATACGTTCAAATAAAAAAGGTCTGAATGATATCAGACCCATTAAGACAAATATGCAGGCAAATTCTTAGCTGAAATATACGCCGATCATTCAGCTTTCTCGTTAAATGCCCTGACATCATCATATTTCACTTCTTCAAACAGGTGAAGCTTTCTGTCGGCATAAAGAACGATCAGGAAGAACAAGATCCTTAAGATCATGACAATGATCGAATCTTTTATGGTCTGTTCAGCAGTGATCGTGCCAAAACCGAATCCCGCCATGAATATTCCGATAGAATTATTCAGAATATGCAATGCTGAAGCTGCTTC
>JAFWKS010000457.1 GCA_017511325.1 Erysipelotrichaceae bacterium | reverse complement strand
GTATGATAATTTGTCATCGAAAGTATTAAAGTGTAGAATTATTTTAGTTATTATGAAAAGACTTATTTATATTTTAAAGAGAATCCTGAATATGGATTATCGAAATCTCTTCAACATCATCAATGAGATCCACAAGGAGAGCGGCATTTCAAGGATCAGACTGCTTTACGATATCATCTACTGCGGAATGAAGTTTGGCGCTGGTTTCAATGACTACAAACTCTACAGGTTTTACGAATTGAGCGATGAACAGCGTTCGACATATGTGAATCGCACCAACAACAATATCATCGTCAGAGCCTTGAATGACCCTGATTATTATCACATCGTTGATGATAAGATCGAGTTCAATGAATACTTTTCCGCCTATCTGAAAAGAGACTGGCTGGATATGCGCAAGACTTCTTTGGAAGAATTTGAAGCCTTCTGCAGGAAACACGATGAAATGATGATCAAGCCGATCAGCGAGACTGGCGGTACCGGGGTTGAAAAACTCTATGTCAAGGATTATCCTTCGATAAAGGAACTTTATGATCTGATCCTAAGCAAAAAAGCTTACCTCGTGGAAGAGGTCGTGAAGCAGCATCCCGATATATCCCGATTATATCCGTATTCAGTAAATACCTACAGGATCCTGACGATCAAGACGGATGATGATGTCGATGTGATCTACGCCATCCTAAGACTGGGAAACAACGGTTCAGTAGTTGATAATCACCATGCGGGAGGCATGTCTACACCGATCGATCTTGAGACAGGAAAGATCCTGTATCCGGCCTCAGATCTTAATCTTGTCTTATACGAGGAACATCCGATGACGCACATGAAACTAGTAGGCTATCAGCTGCCTTTCTGGAATGAAGCCAAGGCCATGGTCAAGGAAGCAGCGATGCTGATACCGGAAATAAGATACAACGGCTGGGATGTGGCGATCAGCGAAGAAGGACCGCTTTTGATCGAAGGAAACTATCTGCCGGGATATGATCTGATGTCACTTCCAGGGCAGAATCCGTCAAAGATCGGTATGCTTCCGGTATACAGAAAATATGTAAAGGGAATCTAAAAATCCAACTTGCGTTGGATTTTTTTATTCTATCGCATCAAGAGTCACTGACTTTGTCGCCTGAAGAAGCTTTAGTTCTTCCAGCAGCTTTCTTATATCGGAAGAGATATTGGAGATATCAAGTGTTATCAGCACATTGGCATAGCCACCGATCGGGACAGCCTGCGATATCGTCAAAATGTTTGCCTCATTTTTAAAGACGGTATTGATGACGGAAGAAAGGGCACCTTTCTCATCGCTTAACACCATCGAAATGACAGCGTGTCTGATGCTGCTGTCTTTTTCTTCGTAGACATAATCCTTGTATTTGTAGTAGGTATTGCGGGAAATGCCAACCATCTTGACGGCTTCTGAGATCGATGTGACTTCATGACTCATAAGAAGCTTTTTGGCTTTCATTACCTGTTCAAGATTAGGCGGAAGCAGATCCTTATGGACGATCAGATAATCAGATTTCATCGACGCTCACTCCTTTATAATCAACATTGACTTCTTTGATCTGCCATTCATGCTCAAGCTTACCGATCTTTTCTTCAAGATTTTTACTGATACTTCTTTTGGAAATGCCGAAACATGTTGAGCCTGAACCGCTGATAAACAGCACGCCATCGCAGTCTTTTTCAAACAGTTCCTTTAATTCAGCGAACTCACTGATCAGACTTTGACGGTATGGCTCATGGACATCTTCGTCATAGCATCTTTTCAGTAATTCCATATCGCCGTTTCTCAAAGCTTCGATCAGATAGATGGCCTTGGATGTATTTCTTACGATCGCGGATCTTTCGTATTGGGCAGGAAGTATGCTTCTGGCTTTCGCAGTGCTTACCGCAAAATCAGGGATGAAGACCGTGAAGTGATAGCTTTTGTCTATTTCAAGATGATGGGTATAGAACTTATCTTCGACAATACTTGACGCCGTAAACCCGCCGTATATGCATGGCGCTGCATTGTCCGGATGTCCTTCCATCTTTGAAGCCAGCTGGAAAATCTCATCTTTATCAAGCCTGTTTTCATGAAGAACACTTGCGGCCATAAGACCGCCGACGATCAGTGTTGAAGATGAGCCAAGACCTCTTTCGATCGGCACATCATAAGAAAATTCAGCTTTGATGTGATCATGTATGCCCAGATGTTCTGTTCCCAAGTGATAAGCCCTAAGAAAAAGATTGTCTTCATTGTTGTATCTTTCTTCGACGTTGATAAGAGTGTCCTTATCACCTGATTCAACTTTGAAACAGTTATATATGTCCAAGGCAAGACCCAGGACATCAAAACCAGCCGAAAGATTGGAAGTTGATGCAGGCGCTTTGATCCTATACATTTGCGACCTCCTTAAGATGTCTGATGATCTTATCCATTCCTTCAGAGATCTCAACGCTTTCATTGAAACGAACTTCCATTTCATCGAGAACTGCCAGATTGTGAGGGATCTCTTTATGACACATCTCAGAAAGCATCTTCATGGCTTTCATCGGATCCTCTTCTTTGATGTTAAAGGCTTTGAGCACGTCTTTCGCAAATTTGAAAGGTGAAGCTGTCGAAAGCACGATCAAAGCAGTTTCATCAGCTGTCGCAGCTTTATACTGCCTGCAGGAATTAAGAGCCACAGCGGTATGCGGATCGATCATGACGTTGTCTTTTTCAAATGTTTCTTTGATCGTCTTAAGACATTCTTCTTCATTCGCATAATACGCACTGAAGCTTTCTTTGATCATAGCGAGAAGTTTTTCATTGACTTCATATCTTCTATTCTTTTTTAAGTCATCCATCAGCTTCTTCACATAACTGGAATCTTGACAAAGAAGATACAGCAGTCTTTCAAGATTGCTCGAAACAAGGATATCCATGGAAGGGGATATCGTCGTATAGAATTCTCTGTTTATGTCATAGATGCCGGTATTGATGAAATCTGTCAGCACATTGTTGGAATTGGATGCGCAGATCAGCCGTTTTACAGGAAGACCGCTCATTTTCCCCAGATAAGCTGCAAGGATATCACCGAAATTTCCGGTCGGAACGACAAAGTTGACTTCATCGTTAAGCTTTATCTTTCCTTTATGGACTAGATCGAAATAGGCTTTGTAATAGTAGACGATCTGCGGGATGAGCCTGCCGATATTGATCGAGTTGGCGCTTGAAAGGATCAGATCGCTGCATTCATTTCTGATGCGTTCAGATACATATGCCTGTTTGACAATCCTCTGACAATCATCAAAGTTGCCCTTGATAGCCAGCACATAGACATTGTTGCCTTTACTGGTGGCCATCTGTTTCTTCTGGATAGGGGAAACGCCGTCTTCAGGATAAAGTACAGTGATAGAAGTATGTCTGACATCTTTGAAGCTTTCCAGAGCCGCCTTGCCTGTATCACCACTGGTAGCGGTGAGGATGGCTATGTCCTTATGATAGTTTTTCTTTCCATAGGCATTAAGCAGCAGTTTGGGAAGAAGGGAAAGGGCCAGATCCTTAAAGGCATATGTCTGCCCATGGAACAGTTCCAGCAGATAAGAATCGTTCAGCTTTGTAAGCGGAGTTATCTCGGGATCGTCAAACTTTTCATCATAAGCTTCGTAAATGTCTTTTTTCAGCTGTTCAAGATCAAGATCAGCGAAAAAATGACTGATGATCGCATATGATAGCTCCTGATAGGAAAGATCTTTGAGTTCATCAAGATTAAACTTGTATTCAAAAAGCGGAGTGTATAGACCTCCATCTGGACTTAATCCGTCAATGATCGCTTGTGCGGCATCTACTCTTTTATTTGAATTGATACTGCTGACATATTCCATAATAGTTTTTCTCCCTTGCCAAGCTTACTTAAAAATGATACTATGTTTGTGTTCTGAAAACAAGTGTTTTCAAAATAGATACAAGGTGAGTTTATGAGAATAGCTTTACTGGGATATGGAACAGTCGGAAAAGGATTTCATGAAATAATCAGAAAGAGTTTTCCTCAACATGAGATCGTATGCATACTGGTCAGAAACAAAAGAAATGACGATTTTTTTGTCTATGATATTGAAAAAGTATTTGAAACAAAGCCTGACGTCATTGTCGAAGCATTGACAGGAGAATATCCGGCTTTTGATTACTGCAGGGAAAGCCTTTCAAGATCGATACCATATATCAGCGCCAACAAGAAGATGATCGCAAGACATCTGGAACTGTTTGATCTGTCAAAAGAATACAGGACCAGACTGCTTGTTGAAGCGAGCTGCGGAGGAGGCATACCGTGGTTCTCGAATCTTAAAAGGATAAGATCCTGCGATTGCATCTGTAAGATAGGCGGCATCATGAATGGAACTTCCAACTACATCCTTTCTTCAATCTTCAATAAAGGGATGGGTTTCCTGGATGCATTGAGTATGGCACAGAAACTCGGCTATGCCGAAGCAGATCCAAGCGATGATATAAAAGGATATGATACAAGATATAAACTGTGCATCAGCATCCTTAAAGCTTTTGATCTTAAATGCCAAGTCGATGATATCCCATGCTTTGGTATAGATGCAGTTAAGGATCAAGACATCGCATATGCCAAAGATAATGATCTTGTGATCAAGCTGATCGGCAAGGCTTCATATCAAGACAGATTGGAAGCTTATGTCATACCGGCATTTGTCAGAAAGCAAAGCGTCACAGGAAGTGTCGATGTCAATTACAATCTTCTGCAGGTGACAAGCGATAATCTGGGAAGACTCGATCTGATCGGCCAGGGTGCCGGCAGTCTTCCAACGGGTTTTTCACTCGCACAGGATCTTTGTGCTTTAGAAGAAAAAGAAGCGCAGTATGAAACAAAGGAAATAAAAGTCACAAATGACAACAAAGCCAGGTATTATATCAGAACAGACAGGATCGATGATTATAAAGATCTGGTTGAAGAAAGAATACGTGAAAACAGCTTTATCAGCAGGGAATGTTCATTAGATGACATAATGAAAATACATGAAAGAAACATTGATGAAATGTTTATAGGTGAGGTGTTGAATGATTAAGGTCGCAAAATTCGGCGGGTCTAGTCTGGCCGATGGAATACAATTTCGAAAAGTAAAGGATATAATCGACAGCGATAAAAGCCGAAAGTTTATCGTTGTCTCGGCCTGCGGCAAAAAGGATGATTCGGAGCATAAGCTGACCGATCTTCTTTATCTGTGTGATGCCCATCTGAAGTATGGGGTCGATCCTGACAGCATCTTTTCCAAGATCGAAGAAAAGTTTTTCAGCATCAGAAATGATCTGGGCATAAAGATCGATCTGGAAGCTGAATTCAAAAAGATCAGAAGCAATTTCAATAAGCACATCAATACTGATTATCTTGTCAGCAGGGGCGAATATCTGACAGCCAAGTGTCTGTCAGAATATATCGACGCAGATTTCATCGATGCTGCTGACTTTCTGATCTTTGACTATCATGGCAATGTCGATCTTTCACTAAGCAAGGAAAAATTCATGGCTTTGATAAATCAGGACAGAAGAGCAGTGATCCCAGGCTTTTATGGTGTCATGAGCAACGGCTCGATCAGAGTCATGAGCAGGGGCGGATCGGATATCTCCGGTTCGATAATCGCCAATATCACTGATGCGGATATCTATGAGAACTGGACCGATGTATCCGGTGTCTATGTTGCTGATCCAAGGATCATAAAGAATCCGCTGAAATGCGCAAGGGTCACATATCGCGAATTAAGAGGCATCTCCTATATGGGCGCCAATGTCCTTCACGATGATGCGATCTTCCCGGTCAAGGAAAAGAATATCCCGATAAACATTCGCAATACCAATGATCCGAAAAATGAAGGAACGCTGATCCTCGATGACTGCAGCGAGCTGGACAGGAAAGATCCGCCGGGCCTGATTACCGGTATTGCCGGCAAGGAAGGCTATATCGCTTTAACGATCGTCAAGAGCCGTTCTTCCACAAAGATCGGTTTTCTCAACAGGCTCTTAAGCATCTTTGAAGAGTATCAGGTATCAATCGAATCTGTGCCGATAACCGTCGATACTTTCTCGTTTATCGTTGCCAAAGAAGCTGTAGGCAATACACTGTTTGAGATAATCGCCAGGATCAGAAAGGAAGTCAATCCTGATGTCATCGAAGTTGACGAAGATCTCGCACTCATCGCTATCGTCGGCCGTGGCATGAAAGCTAAACCGGGCATTTCCGGAAGTCTGCTTTCAGAGTTTGGCCGCAACAAGATAAACATCAAGATCATCAATCAGAGTGCCGATGAGCTTTCGATCGTTGTCGGCGTGGCAAACGATGATTTCAAAAAAGCCATAGAATGCATCTATGACAGATTCGTACTGGAGGAAAGATGATGAAGGTAGGCATAGTTGGAGCAACAGGTGCTGTAGGCAGACAGATGATCAGCTGCCTCAAAGAAAGAAATATGGATGTTGAAGAACTAAGAGCCTTCGCGAGCAGTTCTTCAGTTGGAAAAACGATCGATTTTAAAGGAAATGATGTCATCGTTCAGGAAGTGAGTGATGGCTGCTTTGATAGCCTCGATTATGTTCTGGGAGCTGTTGGAAATGAGCTTTCAAAACAATACTGGCCTTTGATAGAAAAAGCTAAAGCCGTATATGTGGACAACTCCAGTGCTTTCAGAATGGAAAAGGATGTGCCGCTTGTCGTACCGGAGATAAATGGTGAAGATGCCCTGAAACACAAGGGACTGATAGCTAACCCGAACTGTTCAACGATCATCACGATGATGGCTGTCGCCCCGATAAATAGGCTTTCTAAGATCAGATACATGTATGTTTCGACATATCAGGCGGTATCAGGAGCAGGGATCAAAGGTTTTGAGGAGCTGGAGGAACAGATCGAAAAGCTCAAAAACAATGAAAGCTTTGAACCAAAGG
>JAFWKS010000042.1 GCA_017511325.1 Erysipelotrichaceae bacterium | reverse complement strand
TCCTCGGATAGCCATCGAACAGAAAGCCGTTATTAAGATCATCCTTAGAGAATCTCTCCACGATGATATCGTGAATGACCTCATCAGGAACCAAAGCACCTGCATTCATATAGTCCTGAGCGATCTTGCCTACAGGAGTGCCGTTTTTGACGGCTTCTCTTAGCATATCACCCGTTGAAATATGGACGAGGTCAAAGTTCTTAATAAGAATATCTGACATAGTGCCTTTTCCAGCACCAGGGGCACCGATAATAAGAAGATTCATCTATACCTCTACTTTCCTACAAAACTCTTGTATTGTTTTGAAGTCAGCTGAGACTTCAACTGCTTGATCGTATCCATTGCAACACCGACGACGATGATTATTCCGGTACCGCCGACAGCAGCACGCTGAGATAAGCCGGTCAGATTTGATGTCACATATGGAAGCAAAGCAATGAAAGTCAGCAGCAATGCACCAAGGACTGTGATCCTGTTTAATACTTTGGATACATAGTCTCTGGTCTCAGATCCCGGTCTTACACCAGGAATGTACTGTCCGTTCTTGCCCAGATCATCAGCCATCTTCTGCGGGTCGATGGTCAGATTGGTATAGAAGAACGTAAACAGGATGATCAACAGGCCATAGAAGCATAAGAACCAAGGGCTGGTGAAATCACAGATCTTGGTCAGCCAGTTATAGGCATCCTGGTTTACCCAGGAAGCAATGATCTGCGGACCCTGGATCAGTGACGATGCAAAGATGACAGGGATGACAGATGCCGAGTTGATCTTTAATGGCAAGTGGTTGAGATCACCTTTGGTCTTGTTGAGTGCTCTTGAAGACGACTGCTGGATCGGGATCCTTCTTTCAGCCATCTGCATGACAACGACCAGTACGATGATCGCAACGAACATTACGCAATAGGCGATGAAGCCCCATACGCCTAATGGCGAAGTTGCTGTCTCACCGATGAATGTTTCGTAAACGGCTCTGAAGGTCGTAGGCATATCTGCGACGATACCGGCGAAGATGATCATTGATGTACCATTGCCGATACCTTTGGTCGTGATCTGATCAGCCAGCCACAATGTGAACATCGTACCGGCTGTAAAGATGATCGCGATATACAGATATGATGTGAAACCCGGGTTCTCGATCAGGCCGTATGCTGCATAAGCATTATCCAGATACTGCACGATGAAGTAACCCTGTACCAGTGCCATGACAACTGCCAGATATCTGGTGATGACGTCCATCTGCTGACGACCCTTCTTGCCGGATTTTGCCATCTCGGTCAAAGCCGGAATAATATCCATGGCCAATAATTCAATAATGATTGACGCAGTGATATATGGTCCAACACCCAGTGAGAGGATCGACATCTGTTCGATAGAGCCACCGCCCAGGATCGACATCATCGTCAACAGGGAATTGGCACTGAGTTTGATTACTGTCGTATTGACGCCCGGTGCCGGGATAGAGGCACCGAGACGGAATATGAACAGGATGAATAAGGTAAAGAATATTTTCTTGCGGATGTCCTTGTTTTTGAAGAAATCTATAAATGTTTTAAACATTAGATCACCTCTACTTTGCCGCCTGCCTTTTCAATTGCTGCCTGAGCAGTTTTGGAAATTTTGTTGCAGGTAACATTGAGCTTCTTTTCAAGTTTTCCGTTACCTAATACCTTTACACCGTCAAGAGTCTTCTTGACGATACCTGCCTGCTTTAACAGTTCAGGTGTAACAGTCGTACCATCTTCGAATCTGTTGAGATCGCTGATGTTTACAACTGCATATTCTAAACGGTTGATGTTGGTAAAACCACGTTTAGGTAAGATCTTGTAGATTGGAGTCTGTCCGCCTTCGAATCCGATAGCGACACCGCCACCTGATCTGGCATTCTGACCCTTGTGACCTTTGCCGGAAGTCTTGCCCAGACCTGAGCCCTGACCTCTGCCTAAGATCTTCTTGGTGTGTCTTGCACCCTTGTTGTATTTCATTTCATTTAAGTTCATTAACACACCTCCTATCGTACTTCTTCAACCTTGAGACCACGCAGCTTAGCTACAACGTTGACAGTCTTGAGTTCTGTCAGAGCCTTCATCGTTGCATGGACCTGATTGATCGGTGTACGTGATCCGACACACTTGCTGATGACATCAGTTGCGCCGGCTAATTCAAGGATGGCACGGACGACACCGCCGGCAACAATACCGGTACCTTCAGCTGCCGGACGAAGTACAACTTCACCTGCACCGAATCTGCCGACTGTTGCATGCGGGATAGTTCTATAACCATCTACCAGTGGAATACGTGTAACGTTTTTCTTTGCTGTTTCAGAAGCTTTTCTGATTGCATCAGGAACTTCATTGGCCTTGCCTAAGCCATAACCTACTCGACCCTTCTTATCGCCTACGATTACGATAGCCGCAAATCTCATCTTACGGCCACCTTTGACGGTCTTGGAGATACGGTTGATCTGAACAACTCTCTCTTCGAATTCCTTGACTTCTCTGGTAAACTTACGAGGCTTTCTGTTATCTCTTCTGTTTTCTCTGTTGTTAGTATTTTCCATATCTTAACTCCCTAGAACTTAAGGCCAGCTTCTCTAGCTGCTTCAGCAAGTGCTTTAACTCTACCATGATAGATATATCCACCACGGTCGAAACAAACGTTCTCGATCTTCTTTGCCAGTGCTCTTTCAGCAATGGTCTTACCGACTGTCTTGGCAGCTTCCACATTACCGCCGTTAGCCAGTTTTAATTCTACTGATGAACAAGAAACCAAAGTTACACCCTTTTCATCATCAATGATCTGGGCATGAATGTTGGCATTTGAACGGAAGACGTTCAAGCGTGGGCAATCAGCGCTACCGATAACTTTGTTTCTAATACGTTCATGACGTCTCTGACGTGCTTTGTTTTTGTCGATTTTAGAATACATATCTTCACTCCTTTCCCACTATGAGCCTGATACAGCTGTCTTACCTTCCTTATGAGCGACTTTTTCACCCTTATATCTGATACCTTTACCCTTGTAAGGTTCAGGCTTACGGTAAGATCTGATCTGTGCGGCGACTTCGCCAACTCTTTGCTTGTCAATACCTGATACTACAACAGTTGTAGGATTAGGTACTTCGATTGTGATACCTTCTTCGATATCGTAGTTGATATCGTGTGAATAACCAAGGCTCAGTACTAACTGCTTGCCCTGTAAAGCGGCCTTGTAACCGATACCGACGATCTCAAGTGTCTTCTTGAAACCTTCAGTTGTACCCACGATCATGTTGTTGATCAGGGCTCTGGTTGTACCATGCAGCTGCTTTGTGTGTTTTTCTTCATTTGCTCTTGTGCAGTTGACTTCACCGTTTTCAGCTTTGATGCCGACAAGTGAAGAGAACTGACGTGATAAAGTTCCCTTGGGACCTTTTACTATCACCTCATTGCTGTCAGACACGCTGATTTCGCATCCGGCAGGAATGGTAATCGTTTTATTTCCGATACGTGACATAATTTTCTCCTTTTAATTATTACCACACGTAGGCAACGACTTCACCGCCGAGGTTCTGCTTTCTAGCATCGCGGTCAGTCATCAAGCCTTTTGATGTGGAGATGATTGCGATTCCCAGTCCGTTCAATACTCTAGGAACATTATCGCCCTTGGCATAAACTCTTAAGCCAGGTTTAGAGATTCTCTTTAAACCAGTAATAACTTTCTGCTTTTCTGGTCCATATTTCAAATCTAGTGTAATTGTCTTTTCTTTAGCTGTTTCACCCTCAACTTTGTAGCCATTGATATAGCCTTCCTGTTTTAAGATGCGGGCAATTTCAACTTTCATTTTGCTTGCTGGAATTACTACAGTTTCATGTTCAGCCTGTAAGCCGTTTCTGATTCTTGTAAGCATATCAGCAATTGGATCTGTCATAGCCATTAAATTACCCTCCTTTACCAGCTAGCCTTCTTGACTCCAGGGATCTGGCCCTTGTAAGCCAGTTCTC
>JAFWKS010000456.1 GCA_017511325.1 Erysipelotrichaceae bacterium | reverse complement strand
AACCGGTTCAGGAGTCGGCTCCTTCTTCTTGCGCATCGCCTTGCCGATAAGACCCCCGTGCATCAGATCATCCATGGAGAGCTTTTCTTTTCCTTTGATCACATCGGAAAAAGCGTTGCCGATCCGGGAGAGATCAGCCCCTGTTGTTTTGTTGATCAAAGAACCGAGCTTTTCTTTCGTGGCAATCAGACACTTGTTGTCGAAACTCAGGCCGCCATACAGTCCGCCATAGGAGATCTCGGCGCCCAGATAATCCATACCCGCCAGCACGACGGCATCTTTTCCGTTTGCCAGCTTGCCTTCCATTCGGTACAGGACAGATTCACACAGATGATCTTTGATCTCGCAAGGCAGTTCCATCAGAACCGAGAATCTTTCTACTTCGTTCTGAAGCAAAGACAATGCGGAATCAGGATTCGTGCCCATCAGACTTGGAAGCTCTGTCTTGGCTACTGCCTCCAGCGGATAGCCGAACATTTCTTCGGCCTGTTGCTTCAGGTAAGCTTCGGGTTCAATGTATGATTGATAGCTGTTTTTCACCATCATCGGAACGAACGCCAGCAGGCCCTTGACCACCATGTTTCTGATGTCATGATAGATCTGTTTTGAATCGGCGATCAGGATGATTCCGTCTCTTCCGGATGCCTTGATGTGTGCGGTAAACGGTACCGTTTCCGACTGCCAGTTCTGATCCAGAACAGCCTGTATTTCAAAGTCGTCAGGAACGACGGCCGTAGCGATCGCTGTACCGTTGGATGTCTGGAATATTTTCCTGCCTGTATCCATAGAACCTCCTTTATTTCATGACAAAACATTAATGACTGATTTCATTTTAAGTATAACAAATCAAAATGGCGCACATCCGAGTGATATTAAAAAACGGATCATAAAAGCCCTGTATGCAGGGCTTTTTCTGATGATGAAAACTTCTTATTTCAGTTTTCTGGCAACGTCCGCCGTACGGCGTGCCAGTTCTCTGATGGAGATCTTCTTCAGACCTCTGACGTAGGTATCGAGCTCGTCGCCGATCGGTTTCTTCCAGTATTCCGGAATGCTGTCCGGACCGTTGATGATTCCCAGAACCGTCATGATCTGTGCGGCGTTGCAGTCGACGTCCTGTCCGCAGCCTCCGCAGGCAGCCAGCGTTCTGTTGAAATCGCCGTTGCCGTACCAGAGCGCAATGATCTGCGCGCAGGCGTTCGGATAGACGTGGATCCAGTTGTATCTCTGGTATTTTTCTTCGCAAGGCATCCAGGCACTGTAGTAGTCGTCGTGGGTCTGACACTGTTCATAGGCAAAGCGGATGACGCTGCCGTATTCGCTGTCCGCAGGAATCAGATCGATGCAGTTTCTGATGATCTTGCGGATGTCTTTTTCGACAAAGGCATAGGATGCCATCATCGCATTGAAAACTTCACCGAGAATACCGTTGCGGGCGTGGGAGATGGAAGCATCCATGAAGGCCGCTTCTGCCGCCTTTTCGATGTTTCCTGGATAAAGCTGTCCCAGGACAACGCCTCTCATTTGGGCACCGATCCATTCATTGAACGGATTGTGGAAACGTCCCGACTCCGGCGGCACGATACCGACCTTGAGATTCTTTAAGGCAAAGTCTTCTGCCGACCAGCCCATCGGGATCCGGACGATCCATTCATCGGAAATGTCTTTGGCCGTCGTGTTCTTTCCGTGTTTCTCGTACGCCAGCAGCAAGGCCAGTTCATAGGTGATGTCGTCGTTGTAGGTGTTCGGCTTTCTGATATAGCGATCCACCTCTCCGTATTTCTTTTTGATGTTGGCACCGGTATAGCCTTCGATGCAGGTTCCGTATGCGCCGCCGATGATCTGCGCCAGCCAGCCGGCATAGGTCTTTTCCAGATACTCCTCGTCGATCTCGAATTTATGATCTTGCGGATAGTCTACAGCCTGTTTCAGTTCGGCAAAGCTTTCGTAGAATTTCTGTTTCCAGTAAGGATGAGCTTCGTCCTTCTCGGCGTTGTATACCGCTTCAAAGACGGCGTAGGCAAGTTCATGAAGCCGGACAATGTCGCCCCGTTCATAAGCTTCATAGCCTTCCTTGATCAGCTGTGTCCCGCCTTCGACCTTGTATCCCCTGTTCTCGATCGCCTGTATGGAAGCAAGACAGATCGATTCAGGTGCTCTGGATCCCGGTACCTGAGAGTGCCAGTACATCTTGATCATTTCGTCCTGAGAGGTTTCAATTCCCGAGGAAGGTTCCTCCCAGATCGTTTCGTTGTCGTCTTCTTCGTAGCACGGAACGACCTGCAGAATGTTGTTCCTTTCGATTTCCCAAGCTTTCATTATTGGATGCTCCTTTATCTATTATTAATTTTACACAAAGAAATTGTATCTGCATATGGTTGTGATAAAATGGTATTAGGTTTATTGACCTATTCATCAATAAAACAAGGAGGAAACGATGAAGAAATTTTTAACGATTTTACTTTCGCTGCTTCTGGTCATGTCATTAGCCGGCTGCGGCAAAAAGTCCGGTGGAGAAGATACTCCTGCCGATGATCGCATCCGTTTGGTTTATATCATCAACGGTACGCTGGGCGACAAGTCGTTCTTCGATTCCGGTAAAGAAGGTCTGGACTGGATCAACAGAGATTTCGGTGACACGGTTTATACCGAATATCGTGAATTGACTTATGACAACTCTACCTGGGAACAGAAGACTGCCGATATCGTAGCCGAGGGCTGGGATATCGTCGTTGCCGGCACCTATGATATGAAAGACTACATCGGTGCGCTCGCTCTGGAATATCCTGATACGAAATTCTGGTTCTTCGATGAAGAATGGAACTTCGACGATCCGGATGGCTGGCAGTACTACAATACGCCGAACCTCTATGCGATGCTGTTCGCTCAGAACGAAGGCTCATTCGTTGCCGGTGCTATGGCTGCAATGATGTCTCTGGAAGGAAAGGTCGCATTCATGGGTGGTATGGACAACACTGTTCTTGATGACTTCTATGTAGGTTTCGCAAACGGTGCCAAGTACATCAATCCGAACGCTTCCATCAACTGCTCTTGGATGAACTCGTTCAACGACGTTACTGCAGGTAAAGATACCGCTACCGGTCTTTATGAAGCAGGTTACGATGTCGTATTCGCATGCGGTGGTCAGGCCGGTCTGGGCGGATTCGATGCTGTTATCGAACAGCCTGAAGGCAAGTGGATCGTCGGCGTCGATGGCGACCAGGGTTCATACTTCGCTTCATTAGGAACGACCGAAGGCACCAACAAGGCTGCCAGAACGATCACTTCCATGCAGAAGAACGTCAACAACGGTTTCTATCAGGCTATGGAAAGACATCTGAACGGAAATCTGCCTTACGGCTCAAATGAAAAGCTGGGTCTTAAGGGCGAATACGTCAGTGTTTCTGTCAATGAAATCACAAAGGCTCTCTTCACGCCGGAACAGCTGGCTCAGGTCGAGAAGATCACTGCCGACATCATCAGCGGCGCTATCGATCCGGGAACGGCATTCGGTCAGCCTGAAGGATGGTTCTACGGTACATTCGTACCTTCTATGCAGTAATCTGCTGTTTCAATCTAATCAATACGATTT
>JAFWKS010000455.1 GCA_017511325.1 Erysipelotrichaceae bacterium | reverse complement strand
TATTTCTTCCTAAATTATATCAATAAAGCTATGGCCTGAGTTTTTTCAGGTATCTGCCATATTCGCCGACTTGATCGTATACTAATATGTAGGAAGTGAGTCTGTATACGCTCTTGCTTCCTTCGACACAGCAGATAAAGATCTGCCGCTGTCATATCCGAAATTACAGGAGGTTACTAAATGAAGAAAATTGTTACTTTAATGATGGCGATGCTGATGGTCTTAAGTCTTGCAGCCTGCACAGGCAAAAAAGAAGATGAAGTCATCGGCAAAGGTAAAAGTAAAATCGTGATCAAGGTCGTTAACGACAAAAACGAAGAAAAGAACTACAATCTTGCTACTGATGCCGGAACAGTTTATGATGTTTTGAACGAACTCTCAGCAGACAAGAATGCCGGTTTCACATTTGAAACTATTGAAGTCGGCGGCTATAAAAATGTCAAAACTATCAACGGCGTTGAAACATCGCTCGATGATGGAACATACTGGGAATTCTATGTCCGTGGAGAATTGTCAAACAGAACGATTGAAAACGTTCCGATCGAAGACGGTGTTCTGTATTCTTTCAATTATGTTGCAACCAAGACCGGTGAAAAAGTCGGCGGCTGGCAGGGATGCGATGGATTCACACAGCTGTTGGCTGAAGAAGATATCACCAGATTCGAAAAGGCAATAGAAGGTCTGGTAGGCGTTGGATATACACCGATCCAGGTCATTGCTACGCAGCTTGTCAATGGTGCCAACTACGCATATCTGGCTCAGGGCACGACTGTAACAGCCAATCCTAAGAAATCTTTCTACATCGTAAAGATCACGGAAGATGCTCAGGGCAAAGTTGAACTTGTTTCCGCAATGGAGATCGAACCTGATTACATCCTGACTGCGAGTGAAGACAACGAGACTCAGCTGGGTGGCTGGAAGACCACTTCAACCGGAAAACCGGGCATGTTTGCTGAAGAAGAAGCTCAGGATTCGTTTGACAAGGCCATGGAAAGCTATACCGGTATGAAGTTCAATCCGATCGTGCTGATCGCAAAGCAGCTGGTCAACGGAACTAATTACATCGGTCTAGTTCGCGGTGAAACAGTCACTCAAAACCCTGAAACAAAGATTTATGTCGTTGAGTGGAACGCAGGTCTTGATGGCAGCGCGAAAATTAATGATGTTTCATTGCTGTACATGGCATATTATCTTGATGCCAAGTAATCGGATCAATGATGATCAGCTATCCTAACGGATAGCTGATTTTTTTATCGTATTATGATCACCGATCTTTTTCAAACAGAAGACAAAGATCTGTTTTAAATCTTATCTGTTACTTAATTCTTCAAGATTCTTTTTGGCATCAGGATTGTTCGATACGATCATGGACAAGGTATCGCAGTTTTTCATCATTGCACAGTCTGCACAGGTATCGATCTTTTTTGAAGCAGCACATTTTCTTATCTGACAAAGCTGGTCGCAGAAAAGAGTCTTCGTTCCATCAAAGCGGCATCCTTCACAATCGATCTGTTCAGGAAGGATCTTTGTCTGATTGAGCTTGCTCCAGAGTTCTGCTGTCTTCTCTTTCAGCTTCTGGTCATTGTTTTTTGTTGATATATAAGCATCGCATTTAAAACAGTCGATGCCGCAATATCCGATATTTCTGCAATCCTTTTTCAGCATGACTTTATTGATCTGCTCATAGTTTCTATCCTCACACCAGTATACAGTCCTCTTTTCGACATCATAGACCATCGATACGACAGTCGGACATACTTCCTGAGATACAGCTTTTAGCACTTCAAAACAATCTTTGACGTCAAAATCATCTTTGGCGTCCTTAAGCATCTCTTCCGCTTTCTCATAACGGTCCAGTCCCATCCACGGGTGCATCTCTGTTTCCTTCTTGAATGGAGAGAAATTAGTCAATATCTTATACTCGGGTTTTTGATAATAGATGAATC
>JAFWKS010000454.1 GCA_017511325.1 Erysipelotrichaceae bacterium | reverse complement strand
TATTCCCAGTATTCTATATCCTCAGCCTTTTTTGGCCTTTTATTGTATCTGACGGAATTGGCTTGAATTCCGTTTTCTAATATATATTATACTAATTGCGCTATGGTTTTTTGCTTCATGTCCAAATAAACAAAGCTTAGAAGTTTGAAGGATCTTGATGCATCAGATACTAATGAATATAATCGGCATATTTTCACTTATGGTGTTTTCCTTTTGAGCTTGCAGGCAGTTGAACTAAGGAAGAGCATGATCTGGATCAGTATGAAATGATCAAAGCGGCAGCGAGCCAGGGATCACAAGATCCTACTTCGAAAGTGCACAGCTTAATATAATTGCAGGTTCTAATGAATATCCATATAATAAATTGTAAATATAAGTGATCAGATGATCGCTCAGATCAGCATGATCTGAAACGGATCATTCCGACTAGATAGAAGGAGGAGCAGCAATGAAAACGAGAAACGGACTGTTTGCCGATGTTCCTGAGAGCAAGTGGAACGATTGGCATTGGCAGGTAGCTAACCGCGTGACCTCGGTATCGGGTCTGGAAGCATGCGGGATCGTGCTCACCGATGAGGAACGAAAAGGGATCGAGATTACGCTTGGAAGGCTTAGAATGGCTATAACCCCTTACTATCTATCCTTAATTGATCTGAATGATCCGTATGATCCCATTCGAAAACAGGCGATTCCAACAGCTGAAGAATTGCATTCTGCCCCTTATGAGGATGCGGACCCACTGGCCGAGGATGAATACAGTCCTGTACCGGGCTTGATTCACCGCTATCCTGACCGAGTGCTTCTTCTGGTGACCGATCAATGCGCAATGTATTGCCGCCATTGCACAAGACGAAGATTTGCCGGGCAGCATGATGCATTTGTACCTATGGAACAGACTATGAAGGGTATAGAATACATCCGCAATCATAAGGAAGTCAGAGATGTTCTTATTTCAGGCGGTGATCCATTGATGCTGAGCGACAAGGCTCTTGAAAACATCATCTCGGAGCTGCACAAAATCGAACATGTCGAAGTCATCCGTTTTGGCTCACGCGCACCGGCTGTTTGTCCTCAAAGAATTACTCCGGAACTCTGCGAAATGATAAAAAAGTATCATCCTGTATGGTGCAATGTCCAGTTTAATCATCCTAATGAATTAACACCTGAAGGCAAAGCTGCTTGTGGAATGCTTGCGGATGCGGGTATCCCATTGGGAAATCAAAGCGTTTTGCTTGCCGGGGTAAACGACTGCGTTTATGTCATGAGAGACCTCGTCAATGGACTGGTCCGTGCAAGGATCAGGCCTTATTATATCTACAATTGCGATCCTAGCTTAGGACTAAGCCATTTCAGGACGCCGGTTTCCAAAGGAATTGAGATCATGGAAGCACTGCGCGGCCATACATCCGGATTCTGTGTTCCAACATTTGTAGTCGATGCGCCAGGAGGCGGAGGCAAAATCCCGGTCATGCCGAATTACCTTATTTCACAAACTCCTAATAAAGTAGTTTTAAGAAATTTCGAGGGAGTCATAACAACTTATACAGAACCGGAACAGTACCACAATACCTGCCATTGCCCAGTATGTTCGGGCAGATCGAAAGCTGTCAATCCGCTAACAGGAGTGGCTGAACTGGCTTCCGGGATCGAACAGAAACATCTGGAGCCGAATGTTCTTCAAAGGCGTGAACGGAAATCCGAGTGGGAAAAACTGGACTGAAAAACATCCGTCGTTTGATAAAATTATTAGTGAAAAAGTATTGATATTCTGAAAGCGAAAGGAGCATATATGTTTGAAGAAGTATTGAAACAGTTACAGGATCTGATCAGAGATTACACAGGCAATAGTGAATTGGTCATCAACGAAGATACAATGATGGTAAAGGATCTTGAATTATCATCGCTTGATGTCATAAACCTTATGGGAAGTATTGAGGATACATTTGATATTAGCATCGAAGACGAAGATTTAGCCAATCTGCTTACTGTCAAAGATGTTGTAGATTATATTATCAGCAAGAAAGAAGACTAATCATTATGTTTGAACTGCATGATGCACAGATGTTTATGTATTTCGGGTGCAAGCAGGGTGCCGGTCAGGCTGCCCTTTTGACCGGAAGCGTCATAATTCCGCGAAAGCTAGACATCACCAGGCTGCAGGATGCGGCCAATGAAGTATTCAGGATCAATGACGGGTTGAGAGCCTTTTTTATCGAAAAGGATGAAAAAGTCTATCAGGATACAAAACCTTTCAGGCGCCAAGAGTTTAAAGTCCTTCATTTTGACAGCAAAGAAGAACTTGATAAGTACTGCAGCGTATACGGAACCATTCCTTTGAAACTTGAGATCCATACAGAAGGTTCCGGCGTTTCCAAAGAAAAATGGAAGAACGAAAAGCCTTCTCTGACCCTTGTCAAAAACGTGATCATTCATGAAACGAAGATGTTTTTCACCAAACTCCGCATGGGAATGCTGAACAACGATCCTGCAGTTTGTGAACTGACACTGGTGGATCTGCCTGATGCCTGCGGTGCAATCGTGAAGATCCATCACATAGTGGCTGATGCCTGGACGGTAATGCTTATAGCCAACCAGTTCCTTTCACTTTTGAAAGGAGAGACTGTGCAGGCATATAAATATCAGGATTTCATTGACAGCGAGAAGAAGTATAAGCTATCAAACCGCTATCAGCGTGATAAGGAATACATGGAAGCGGAATTCGCCAAATGTCCTGAACAGACCTGGCTGTGGCCTGAACGCTACAAATCTCTAGAAGCAAGGCGCAGAACGGTCGAACTGGAAAAAGATCTTTCCGCAGATATCTACAGTTTCTGTGAGGACCATAAAATCACGCCTTATATCCTGTTCCTTTCAGCTACCACGCTCTATATGAGAAAGAAACTTGGAAGAGACAGGTTCTATGTCGGCTCAGTTTCGCTTAACCGTTCAAGTTACAAGGAGAAGAATACCGTCGGTATGTTTGTAACCGGTATTCCTGTTCTGATGGAATTCGATCAAAACGATACATATGCTCAGATCATTGATAAAGTCAGCATGAAATCAGTCAATGCCTTCAGACATTATAAAGGTGCCAAGATCACGCCGGACAGCAAGGAAGAGCTTTTCGATATCTGGGTAAGTTTCCAGAACGCTACACTTGAAGCCGATCCTACAGCGATCTGTACGCAGTACTACTGCAATTACGTTATCGATACTACGATACTGTCTATCGAAGACAGATCATCTGATGGCAGATTCAAGCTGCATTTTGATCACAACATCAAAGTATCGGAAGAAGACACGGATGATCTGTTCAATACGGTTATCAGCTATTTGCACAGAATCATGGATAACCCTGATCTGACTATCGAATAAGGGAAGTTCTATTTTATAACATATGAATATATTAAGCTCATTGATCAACTACATAGTATTTCATTTAGGAAGCCTTTTAGGATCCGTTT
>JAFWKS010000453.1 GCA_017511325.1 Erysipelotrichaceae bacterium | reverse complement strand
TCGTCATGGGCATGACGACTTTGTGTGAAGGCAGTGTCTGGAATACGATGCCATGTCATACACATGACAGACGTATGGAAGTCTATCTTTATTTCGAACTCGGCAAGGATGATGTCGTCTTCCATCTGATGGGCGAGCCAACTGAGACCAGACACATCGTGATGCGCAACGAAGAAGCGGTTATTTCACCTTCATGGTCTATCCATTCAGCCAGTGCCACCAGGAACTACACTTTCATCTGGGGCATGTGTGGTGAAAACCAGGATTTTGATGATATGGATGACGTGAAGATGACTGACTTACGATAATGAGTGATCTACTTTTTTCACTGAATATAATCCTGCCCATGGCTATTCTGATGGCTATGGGCTATATCTTTAAACAGATCGGTTTCTTCAGCGAAGCTTTTGTGCGCGGAGGCATGAAACTGTGTTTTTACGTGCTGCTTTCAAGTTCTCTGTTCAAGAATCTCTATGATTCTTCCTTGGCTGATCTGCCGATAAAACTGATCGTCTTTGTACTGATCTTCATCCTGCTTGATTTTGCGGTTGGCGTTATTGCCGCCAGGATCCTGGCAGACAACAAGAGACAGAAGGGCATCATCATACAGGGCATCTTCCGCAGCAATTTCGCCTATATCGGGATCCCTCTGGCTTCGATGATGTTTACACAGAGCGAGCTCGTATCCACAACGGCTTCTAGGATCTCCTTGCTGTCGATGTTTGTCATACCGGTATTCAACGTTTTATCAGTCATCGCCCTGATCGTCTTTAACGAAAATAAGGATGGTGAGAAACTGCTGAACAAGACGATCAGAAACATCGCCAAGAATCCGTGCATTATCTCGATCTTTCTGGGCATAATGGTATTGCTTTTCAGAAGTGCAGTGCCATCAGCTTCCTTCTTTATAAAGGAACATCTTAATCCGATCTATAAGGTCATCGGCTATTTTGCGTCGATGTCTACACCGCTGTCGCTGATTCTGGTAGGAGCGAGCCTTGATTTTTCTCACAGCGTTGCCAACATCGCAAAGCTGGCCAAGATCGTGGCGATCAAGAATCTGATCTATCCGGCTTTCGTGCTGGTGGTCGCTTATCTTCTGATGGATTTTGATGGACCTGATTACGCCTCACTGGTATCGACCTTTGCGACTTCGACAGCCGTCGCCAGTGCCGTCATGGCCACTGAACTTGACGGTGATGGAGATCTCGCCAGTGAGATCGTCATCTATACTACTTTGTTTTCAATATTCAGCTTGCTGATCATAATATATGGCTTAAAAGCCGCGGGGTGTCTATGAGATTAAAATTGGGAATACGCGGTCACGATCTGCCTGGAGCACCGTTTGCTTCGATCGATGATTTCGTAAAGAGTTTCAAACAGTATGATCTTGATTATCTGCAACTGGTCTACAAGAAGGCCTTCAAGGATTTCGAGATCGAACCGCACTTTCTTCTTGAACTGTCTGAGAAACTGAAGAAGGATGACATCAATGTCGGGATGATCGGTGCCTACTTCAACATGATCCATCCGGATGAAGAAAAGCGCATCAACGGGATCGAGTACTTTAAACAGTGTCTGGAGACTGCTTCAGTATTTGATTGTCAGCTCGTGGGTTCGGAGACCGGGAGCGCCAATGGCGACAAGTGGACCTTCAATGAATACAATCACACCAAAGAAGCTTTTGATACAGTCGTCGAAACAGTCAAGGGCCTAAAAAAATACGGGAACATCTTTAAAGCCAGACCGATCATCGAAGGCGCTTATGCCCATACAGTCTATGAACCGTTCGTCTTAAAAGAACTGATCGATCTTACTGAGATCGATGATGTCACAGTGGACGTCTACAATTACCTCAATATCGATAATTATAAAGACGCCGACAGGATCTTTGATGAATGTCTTGAACTGTTCAAGGATAAGATCAGAGTTTTCCATCTCAAGGACTACAATGTCACTGATGGAAAACTGGTGCAGTGTGGTATCGGTCAGGGCATCATGAACTGGAAGTATTACCTCAAAAGGATAAAAGAAGAACTGCCTGAGGCGATCTTGATCTTAGAAGGCGTAACAGGGGCGGATATAAAAACATCTATTGAATACATAAGGGGGTTAGAGAATGGATAACAATATGATCAATAAGTATATCGATAAATACATGGATGATTTTGTGCCATACAAAAAAGGCATTTGGTGCTATGAAGACGGCATCCTGATGACAGCCATCTATGACATGTATAAGGCGACAGGCGACAAGAAATACTATGATTTTGTCTATCGTTTTTATGATTCGATGATCTCTAAGGACGGTGTCATCAGCAATTATGATCCGGAAGATTATTCGATCGATGATGTCTGCCCGGGCATCGGTCTGATAAAGCTCTACAGAGACTGCAAGGAAGAAAGATTCAAGAAGGCTCTTGATGAGATGTATGGCCAGATGCAAAGACATCCTAGGACCTCTGAAGGTTCTTTCTGGCACAAGCGGATCTATCCTAACCAGATCTGGATGGATGGCATCTACATGGGCGTACTTTATGTCGCTATGTATGCAAAGGAATTTGGAATCGATGAAAGCAAGGAAGATGTCGATAAGCAGCTCCATACACTGGTCAGAAGACTTTATGATGAAGACAGGAAACTGTTCGTTCACGCCTACGATGAAGCCAAAGTAATGCAATGGGCTGACAAAAAGACAGGCAAGTCACCTAACGTCTGGGGCAGAGCCTGCGGCTGGGTGATGATGGCGGCTGTTGATATCTATGAGGAGCTTGGCCTTGATATCTGCAAGGATATCCTGAATAAGGAGATAGAAGGCCTGAGCAGATATCTTGAAGACGGCATGCTGTATCAGCTTGTCGATATCAGAAAAGCTCACAACTATCTTGAGACATCGGGATCAGCCATGTTTGTCTATGGTGTCCTTAAAGGCAAGAAGCTTGGCATGATCGATGATGACAAAGTCGGTAAAGATGTCTTTAATGTGATCCTTGATAAGCAGTTTGACGGAAGGAACCTCTACAATATCTGTCAGGTCGGTGGTCTTGACAACAAGAAACGTGACGGATCATTTGAATATTACATGTCCGAGAATATTTCGGTAAACGAAGTCAAGGGCGTTGCTCCATTCATCATGGCATATAGTGAGACATTATGAAGAAACTGATATTTCTGGGTGATTCAACTCTGCAGTATAACGATGAGACTACCTATCCTCAGGTAGGCTGGCCTCAGGCGATGTACGACGATATTAAAAAAGATGTAAAGATCTGCAACTTTGCGATAAACGGCCGCAGCACCAAGAGCTTTCTGGAATTGGGTGATTTTGAAAAAGCTCTGAAGGAAATCGATGATCAAAGCAGCGTCATCATCGAGTTTGGCCATAACGACGAACACGACTACGATCCGGAAAGATATACCAGGCCGGATATCGAATACCGCGATAATCTTCTGCATATGATCGCTGAATGCAAGAAGAAAGGTGCCTATGTCATGCTCATAACACCGATCTATCGCCGCTGGTTCAATGAAGACGGCACGATCAAGGACGGCTGTCATGAGGGCTACAGAGAAGCGATGCTCAAGGTGGCTGAAGATACTGATACCGATATCATCGATATGACGATGCTCAGCAAGAAGATGATCGCTGAACTTGGGGATGAAAGATCGAAGGAACTGTTCATGAATTTCCCTAAGGGCCTTTATCCTGATCGTCCTGACGGATCGAACGATAATACACATTTAAGAATGGCGGGTGCCAGAGCGATCGCCGGCATCTTTAGAGAAAATATTACAGGCAACAAACATTTTGAGGAACTGTTCAATGATTAATGTAATCAAGACTACACCGGTATCCGTCAGTTTTGAACTGGTGAACGACAACCCTTACTACAGCGAAAAGAGTTTTGATATCTATGTAGATGGAAAACTCTACGCCAAGGATGAAAACAGAAACATCTTTTCTGTTTTTGATCTAAGTCCTGATCAGGAATATGAATTCAGGATCGATGATGAACTGATCAAAGCCAGGACTTTAAAGGTCAACAGGATCATCAGCGTGTTTGAACACGGCGTCATCAATGACGGCAAGACCATGAACACTGATAAGATCCAGCAGCTTCTTGATGAATGCGATCATGATCTTCTGGTCTTTGAAAAGGGTGATTATTATACCGGACCTTTGAATTTCAGATCGAACACCTATGTTTATCTGAAGAAGGGTGCAAGCCTGATCGCTTCCAATGACAGGAAGGACTATCCAATCATCAAGGCATATTCCGAGGATGGAAAGAAAGTAAATGCATCCTGGGAAGGTGAACCGGGTGATCAGTTCATGTCGATCATCACGAGCTTTGATTCTGAAAATATCATGATCGTCGGTGAAGGCACGATCAACGGCAACGCCGACAAGGCAGACTGGTGGATCGACCACAGAACGATGAGAGGCGCCTGGCGTCCAAACAACGTCTTTGTCAACAGATGCAAGAACATCAGCTTCGTCGGACTGGAGATCATCAATTCACCAAGCTGGAACCTGCATCCTTTCTATTCCGATGATCTTGATTTTATCGATCTTACCTTGAGATCGATCCCGACGAGTCCAAATACAGACGGTTTTGATCCGGAAAGCTGCACGAATATGAGGCTTCTTGGCACCAGGATCTATGTAGGCGATGACTGCGTAGCGATCAAATCCGGCAAGAAGATCATGGCTGATAAATTCTTCAGACCATGCCGCAAGCTTGAGATCAGAAACTGCTTCATGGGCGATGGCCATGGCGGTGTTGTCTTTGGTTCTGAATCAAGCTGTGGCATCATGGATGTCGATGTCAGCAAGTGTATCTTCAAGGGCACTGATCGAGGCTTAAGGATCAAGACCAAGCGCGGAAGAGGAGACAAGGCAGTTATAGAGAACGTCAACTTCGACAATATTTTGATGGATGGCGTCAAGTCGTGTCTGGTCATAAACATGTACTACTATCTCTCGCATGATCAGTATGATGAATACGCCGATTCCAAGGAATACAAGGAGCCATGTGAGCTCACTCCGCATGTCGGAAGCTTCGTTTTCAAGAATATGAGGTGTCTGAATACAAAGATCTGTGCCGGATACTTCTATGGCCTTCCTGAAAGCAAGATCGATAAGATAACTTTGGAGAATATCGAAGTCACTTACGATAAAAACTATAAGGAATTTGAAGCACCAGCCATGATCTATGATGGCGAAATGCTGAATAATGCACCATATCTCTTCTATAATGTCGATGAAGTAAAAGCTGAAGAGGTCTTCATTGAAGGTAAGAGATTTGAGGCATTTAATAGGCTAAATCAATAATCATTGTGAATTAGTTAACATTTGAAAAAAATTTAATTTCATTTTCATGATGTTTTATTACATTTTTAAAAAAATTGAATATATAATTAAAAAAAGAGTAAGCGTTTTCAAGTGAACTTACAAAAACGATAGAGGGGAGCTAATATGTCAAATTTAGTACTGAAAGATATAAACAAGATATATCCTAATGGTTTTCATGCGGTCCACAATTTCAATCTGGAAATCAAGGATGGTGAATTTATCGTCTTTGTAGGCCCGTCAGGGTGTGGCAAGTCTACGACATTAAGGATGATTGCTGGTCTTGAAGAGATCTCGAAAGGTGACTTCCTGATCAATGGTGAAAGAGCCAATGAAAAATCACCGGTCGATCGAGGCATTGCGATGGTCTTCCAGTCCTATGCCTTGTATCCGCATCTGACAGTTTACGATAATCTCGCATTTGGTCTTACACTTGAAGGCGTTGATGAAGAAGTAATCGAGGAGAAAGTTGAAAGGATCGCCGGCATCCTGGGCCTGACCGATTATCTTGACAGAAAGCCTAAAGCTTTATCAGGCGGCCAGAGACAAAGAGTTGCCGTTGGCCGTGCAATCATCAGACAGGTCGACATCTTCCTGATGGACGAGCCGCTGTCAAACCTCGATGCCAAGCAAAGAGTTACGATGCGTTCCGAGATCACGCAGATCCACCGTTCAACTCACGCAACAACGATTTATGTAACTCACGACCAGACGGAAGCCATGACCATGGCTGACAGGATCGTCGTCATGAAAGACGGTTATGTACAGCAGATCGGTACTCCTGAAGAATTGTACTTTGATCCATGCAACCTGTTCGTTGCCGGATTCATCGGCGAACCGCCAATGAACTTCATTACCGGCAATATCAAGGGTAATGAGATCAAATTTGATAAAAACGACAATGTGCTGGATGGTTCAAAGACCAGATATCAGCTCAAGGATGGTGAGATCTACTTTGGTTTCAGACCGGAAAACATTTCCATGAAGCCGGTAGAAAACGCCTATAAGATCCATGCCTTGGCTACTTTGACCGAGATGCTTGGCGATTCTACCAACATATATATCGAAGTTGGCGAGGATACTGTGATCCTAAAGGTCGACCCGCATGATGCGCCAAAGATGGATGAAGAATTCGATTTCTATCTTCCATATGACAAGGTCTACCTGTTTGAAAAGGAATCAGAAAAGGTCTTCACCAGGAAATAATCTATGAGTTTTAAACAGTATCGCACTTTGGATCTGACGATCTTCATTGCGATGTACGCCCTGTGTGAATATCTGGTAATAAAAGCTGCAACGGTCTGGTTCGATGAACCGTATTCGATCTCGATCATGTTGCCGCTGTTAGCGATAGTGATGATGAGGTGGGACAAATATTGCATTATCCATGCGATCGTCTATGCCTTACTCTTCGTCTTCTATCAGAAAGGAAGTATCAGCCAGTATCTTATCTACATCATCGGCAATCTGGGCTTTATGGGAATGCTGGTATATGTGGAAAAGGTCGGCAAGGAAACGATAAGAAAGACCTTCTTCAACTCGTTTGTCTACCTGTTTACAGGTTTCCTGTTGATGGAGGTGTTCCGGGGGATCGCTTCAATGATCTTCACCGGTACAAGCATCTTCGTGATCGTGCAGTTTATCATGAGTGATATGCTTTCACTCGTGTTTGCAACTCTGGCACTGATTGTTGTCCGCAATGCGGATGGCGTATTCGAAGATCAGAAACAATATCTGCTAAGAATAAATTCTCAAGAAGAAAAAATAGATGGAGGATGGCAAGATGAATGATGAATATCTGGTTTATAACGAAGAACTGAAATGTTATGAACTCGACCCTGAACAGAAAGTCAGGGATGATGTCGAAAAGAACCGCTGGAAACTCAACTGGCAGCTGATCGTCAAGGATTGGCGACTCTATGTCATGCTGATCCCGATGATCCTGGTCTTCGTACTTTGGAGATACTTGCCGATGTATGAACTGCTTGGCTGTTTCAAGATCACGGAAGTCGGTAAGGAAGTCGCGGATATGAAATGGTGCGGCTTCGCTAACTTCAAGATGCTGATGTTCGGTACTACTACACAGACCACGGCATTCTGGAGAGCTTTCAGGAACACCTTCCTGCTCAGCTTCTATGGATTGCTGTTTGGTTTCCCGATGCCGATCATTCTGGCTCTGTTCTTCAACGAGATCAAATCCAATATCTTAAGAAGCGTCTATCAGGTTTTGACATATCTGCCTAAGTTCATGTCGACCGTTGTCATGACGACGCTGGTAACGATGCTGCTCAAGCAGGGCGACCTGGTCTCAGGTACCGGTATTGTATCACTGTTCCTGGCAAAACTGGGCATCATCTCCAAGGAAGTTGCTGATGCCGGCCTCTTGAACAATCCTGATTATTTCCGTGCGATCTATCAGATCTCCGGAATCTGGGAAGGTGCCGGATATGATTCCATCGTCTACTTCGCTGCCATCATCGCCGTTTCTCCTACTTCATATGAAGCAGCCCAGATCGACGGTGCCAACAAGCTGGCTCAGATGAGATATGTCGTCATTCCATGCATCCTGTCAACAGTTGTCATCATGCTGATAAACAGGATCGGTTCACTGTTGTCGATAGGCTACGAAAAAGTCTTGCTGTTATACAAAGCTAATACCTTCGTTACTGCTGATGTTGTTTCGACCTTCTCATATCGACTTGGTCTTGAAGGCGGTTCACAGGCCATGGCCTCTGCTGCCGAAATGATCAACAACATCACAGGTATGATCTTAGTCATCGGTGCCAACTCAATTGCCAAGAAGGCATCTGATGTATCACTGTACTAGAGAGGTGAACGGATATGAAACGTAAATTAGAAGCCAGTGAATTAATCTTTAAGGTATTAAGTTACACATTTCTGACAATATTCTCTCTGTGCTGTCTGTATCCATTCGTTTATGCAGTCAGTTCATCGATCTCCGGAGCTCATGCGGTCGATTATAACGAAGTCATCCTGTTTCCAAAGGATATCCAGTTCGATGCCTTCTCTTATATCTTCAACAACAACCAGTTCTGGAACGCTTATACAAACACTTTGTTCCTGACCGTCTATGGTACGATCTGGGCGATAGGTGTTTCGATCCTGGGTGGTTATGCCTTGTCAAAGAAGAGACTGCTGTTTAGAACAGGGTTCAACTTCTTCCTGGTATTCACGATGTGGTTCTCTGCCGGTATCGTTCCGCAGTATCTGAACTATCTGGATACACAGAAGGTCTTCCAGTCCATGGGCATCACTGATGTCAAGTGGCTGATCGTCATCGCCATGGGTATGGCTGCCATGAACATCATCCTGCTTAGAAATGCCTTCGAAGGCGTTTCAAGCGAGATCGAAGAAGCTGCCATCGTCGATGGCGCTACGGAGTTCCAGGTTCTGACCAAGGTCTATATTCCGATGTCGCAGTCAACGATCGCAACAGTCGCACTGTTCTTCGGTATCTCAAGATGGAACGGTTACTTCTGGGCCAGACAGATGATCGCTGCATCAGGCTCACCAAACGAACAGCCTTTGCAGGTATTCATCCGACTCTTGCTGGAAGATTACACCAACCTCGATACTTTGGCAGGCTGGAATGCCCCATATTCGCCTAACTCAGCGATCTATGCGCTGATCATCGTGGCGATCATCCCAATCCTCGTTATTTATCCTTTCATCCAGAAATATTTCGCAAAAGGCGTAAATATGGGTGGTGTTAAGGAATAAATAAAATAATTCAAGAAAGGAATTGCAAAATGAAGAAAACTATTAAATTGGTTGTTCTGCTCTTGGCTGTATTAATGGCCCTCGTTGGTTGCGCATCAGGCGGCAACGGTGGCAACACTCCAAGTGAAGAACCAACTCCTGCTGGAGAACTTACTTATGAAGATGGAACTGAATTAAGAGTTGCAGCAGGCTATCAGAAAGCTAATGAAGCTATAAGCTTCCAGGATGCTGAAATCACTGGTGAAGGCATCACATTGGCTGATGGCGTTACTTATCACACAGGCGACTTAAAGCCGACATGGCAGTATCTGTCAGATGCTCTCAAGATTCCTTTCACTGATAAATTCTCAGGCGCTGGATCAGCTGCCAAGGAATTTGCGGTTTGGGAAAATCAGCTGGATCAGGTCGATGTAGTTGCCGGTTCCGCAGCTGTCTTAGGTGCTGCCGGTGCTGAAGGCAAGCTTGTAAACCTTGCTGAATACCTGAATCAGATGCCTAACTTCAAGGCTTATCTGGAAGAAAACCAGATCGCTAGACTGTCAATCACTGGTGATACTACTACAGGCGCTATCTATTTCTCACCTTACTTCGATGGTGTTGATGATATCGAAAGAATGCCTCTTATCAGAGCTGACTTCGTTAGAACATTACTCGATGGCGATGGCGAATACAAAGGCGCTAACAGAGCTTTAGCTGCTTATGCTTATGAACCATATGTAACAGAAGATTACTCTGTTGAATCATTAACAGCTGATGGCAGCGGAACTCAGACTATCTCTAAATCTGCTGCTAAGAATATCATTGCTCAGATGAATGCCGCTTCTGGTCTTACAGGCGATGCTGCTGTTGCAATGCTTAGAGCTTATATCGATGACCAGTATGCAGGTGTCTACAAGAACAGATCTGATTTGTTCTTAGGCTATGATGCAGCATGGGATGTCGATGAAATGGTCGCATTATTAAGATGTGCTGTTGCTTCATTAAACGACAATGACGGCAACCCTATCTCTGGCTTATACTCAAGAGAAACTTCCAACTTGCAAAGAGATATTGACTTAGTAAGATTTGCTGGCAG
>JAFWKS010000452.1 GCA_017511325.1 Erysipelotrichaceae bacterium | reverse complement strand
GCAGTCGTCTGAGCCATGCTTCATACAGACGCCTGTTCCTGCGGCTATGAGCATCTCGTTGTCATTACTCATATCGCCGAAAGACACGACTTCAGCAAGATCGATATCATGATCTGTACAATAGGCCTTCAAGGCATTGCCCTTGTCACTTTTACGGTTGACGAATTCCAGCATCGTCGTCTGGGTCTTGCAGCAGCGGAAATGATCGTTGCATATCTCTATAGCGTAAGGTTCGATCTGCTTCATGACTTCTTCACTTACTCTGAACATGATCTTCGGGCATTCTTCCGCCCACATCTCACTGATATCATCGACGATGATATTGCTCATCTTGTTTCTTTTCTTGGACATGATCGCCATCTCATCTTCAAATCTCAAAAGGCGTTTGCCATCTCTGTAGATCGAAACGTTTAGATCAGGAAATCTTTCCAGCATCTTCGTGATGATCTCTTTCACATCTTCTTTAGACAGTGTATAGAGCCCCTTTATCTCATCAGTTTTCAGATCGTAGTATTCTGAACCGTTAAGACCGATACAGACATCAAACTGAAAAGGAAGACCCCATTCCTCATAAAGGTGTCTGAGCTGGCCGGCATCCCTTCCGGAACCCAAACCAAAAGCTATCCCCTTGTCATGAAGCCTTTTGATTATTTTCAATGTATATTCACTGGGCATGATCGTACCGGTCCTGGTAAGCGTACCGTCGATATCACATACCACCAGTTTCGTATTATTCAAAGAGGTTTTCATTTTCGTCACTCTGATTATACTCAGGAAGATCCGGCAGTTCATTCAAAGTGTAAAGTTTGAATGAATCCATGAATTCTTCGGTTACTTCGTAAAGAATCGGTCTGCCAACAGCTTCAGAGCGACCTGCTTCTCTGATGAGGTTGCGGGCCTGAAGCTTCCTCAACATCACTTCAGCGCTGACCCCTCTGAGTTCTTCTATCTCTACCCTGGTGATCGGCTGCTTGTAAGCGATGATCGCCAGAGTCTCCAAAGCCGCCTGGGAAAGAGTGTTCTGCTTGGCTGAACCAAACAGTGCCTGGGCATAAGGATAGACGGCAGACTTGGTTATGAACTTGTATACTGATCCATAGCCTACCAGCTCGATACCGTATATCTCTTCAGCATATTTGCGCTGGATATTCTCCAGGATCGTCTTGGTATCCTCCAGTGATTTTTCAATGACCATGGCGAGCTGTTCGATACGCACGCCATCTTCACCGACGACATATAAAAGTCCCTCTACGATCGCTTCAACATTTGAAGGCTGAGACACTTCGATCTTATGGATCTCTTCATCCTCTTCCTTGTTTTCTTCTTCTGTCTTTTCACCTTCGACAGTTACTTCACTAACTGCTTCTGCAGATCCTTCATCTCCTGTTTCTTCTGCAACAGTTTCTTCCTCTGCAGTATCTTCTTGTGAAACAGTTTCTTCTTCTTTATTTTCTTCAATTGTCATTTCTTCATTCATTGTTGCTACCTCTTGTGAACCAGATGTTGTCATTCTCATCGACAGTAAAAGCCAGATAGTGGTCCTTTGCCATATCAAGAATCGCGATGAAAGTTATTACGTATTCATGAATATCATCGCAGTCTTCGATCAGTGTATCAAAACTGAAAGTCTCCGGAAGATCCTTGAGTCTGGCTTTGATCTCCAGGATCCTGTCTTCAGGGGATAGTTCCTTCTGGGTAAATTTGATATCCAGAGGCCTCGAAAGCTGCAGTCTTCTTAAGACCTTGTTCATAGCCTTGAGCAAATCATACGGATCGCCTTCATATTTCTGGCTTTCAGGATCAGCGCTCTGCTTCATGATCTCGTCATATGATACCGGCTTGGAAAGCTGGTCCTGTCTTTCGACAAATGAATCATACAGACTCTTGGATACTTCCTTGTATTTCTGATATTCCAGCAGTCTTCTGACGAGCTTGTCCTTCGGATCTTCAAAATCATCATCGATCTCATCAGGTTTCTTAGGCAGAAGCTTCTTGGATTTGTATTCGATAAGGGTCGCCAGTTCTACCAGATATTCGCTTTCGACCTCCAGATGCAGTTCATCCATCTGATGCAGATAAGCTATATACTGATCGGTCAGAACTTCCATGTTCAGATCAAAAATATCCAGCTGCTGCTCGTGGATCAGATGAAGCATCAGGTCCAGCGGACCTTCAAATTTCAGTGTTTCTACCTCAAAACCCATGTACTTAATTATAACATTAAAATTATGCTAGAATTGAGTAGAGGTAAGAAAATATGAAAGTTGGCATTTCTAACGACCATGCGGCTGTTGAACTTAAGAATTCCGTCATGGAACATCTTAAAAATGAAGGTTATGAAGTAATAAATTACGGTACGGATTCTCATGAATCCTATGATTATCCGCTCGCCGGAGCTACCCTGGCTAAAGCCATTCAGAACAAGGAAGTTGACTTTGGCATCGCTATCTGTGGTACAGGTGTAGGCATCTCCATCGCCTGCAACAAGCATAAAGGCATCAGAGCCTGCTGCTGTTCAGAAGCAACTTCAGCCCGTCTGACCAGGGAACACAACAACGCCAATATCATCTGTTTCGGTGCCCGCATCGTCTCTACGGAGCTGGCTAACGATATCGTCGATGCCTTTTTAAAAACAGAGTTCTCAAACGGTGAACGGCACAACAAGCGCATCAGACAGATCACAGAGATCGAAGAAAACCAATAAGCAAGATTATGTTGTATAATCTTGTTTTTTAAAAAGGAGGAACTATGGAAACAAATATGCTGGATTATATCAAGGAAACACCTGCCACTTTGCTCAACATCATCAACAATTCTCATGAATATACCAGAAAACTTGTTGAAGCCTATCTTGAACATCAAAACGAAGGACTCTACATCATTGCTTCAGGTTCTTCCTATAACGGTTCACTGATCGCTGTTGCTTTCATCAAACACATCCTCGGCATCGAGGTTAAGCTTGAGACTCCGTTCTCTTTTGAAAATCACGAAATGGAATACCTTAAAAACGAGATGCTGATAGCAGTGTCGCAATCAGGATGTTCGACCAATACCTTAAGTGTATTGAACAGCCTCAAAGCGAAAGGTTATTTTACATCCTGTCTTGTCGGCAGAGATGATTGCGATGCAAAAGACATTGCCGATCTGACGGTAAACT
>JAFWKS010000451.1 GCA_017511325.1 Erysipelotrichaceae bacterium | reverse complement strand
GAATTGAATCTGAAAGAAAGACTGTGACCATCGACAAGTTCAAAACCATAGCCCAGAGAATGCTTGAGCAGATCGCTTCTTTCAAAATACGGAATATATCTTACTCTCACATAATAGGTATCACCGAAGTACTTGAGACTGTTCTTATCCGATAAAGCCAGTTCAAGACCGGATACGGAAATATCATATTTGCCTGTCTTGTCTTCGATGAAGTAATTGCGCTTGTTTTCTTTCATCAGACTTTTGTCGATCTTTCTGATCTCATCAAAACTGAAACGGTATCTTATCCTGTTCAGATTTTCTTCAATGAAACTGAGGTCACTGTTCTCCACTGCCCTTTCAAAGTTCGTTCTCAGTTCATGAAGTTCTTTGGATATCTCTATCTCAACGGAAGTTTCAACGCCGTTATAGCTGATCTTCAGCTGCTTGACGCCTTCGCTGTTTTTATCGAAGTATTCGATCATGTCGCTGTTTATCTCGATATCTCTGTATGTCGAATCTTCATAGAAGACTCTGAGCAGGCCGTTATAAAGATCGATGTTTCTTCCCTGTTCGATCGTAGTATCGAACTGTCTGATCAGGTCGATGGCTTCGATATATTTATACTCAGCGACGCCTTCTTCATTAACACCAATAAATTCATAGTGTTCCTTGTATGGTTTGGGATCGCTTCCTTCTTTAAGATCGATTTCTGATCTTGAAAGGATCTCTCCGCCGTTAAGATCGAAATGTCTGAATGTCAGCTCATAATCCTTGATCATGTCCTCATTCAGGATATAGCTCACATCATCTTTTCCTATATAGGCATATGATCTGTTGAAGTCATATTCATATCCTTCATCAAGGCTGTTGTCGATACTGATCTTATATGAATCCTCGTTTTCTTCAAGGATCACAAAGCTGAGTTCACAGATATTGGAAAGAGTGAACCAGCGGCTTTCAAGAGCTTCATCATGATAGAAAATGACGCTTTTCCTGTCATTGATTATTCCAAGAGCCCTGTCATTTCTGTCTTTACTGCCCAGAATGGAATCAAGCTGATAGTACATCGAAGCGCTTTTTTCACCAAAGTACTGATCAGGTGAATAGTTGACGTTTATTCCGGAGATCTTGTTGCCATAGTGAGTTCCGCTGTAATCGCTGCGCCTGTGATTTGAATATCGGGCGGAAATGAAATATCGGCTGTGGGCATATATGGAAGAAGCGACATCATCATAGCGGCTGATCATGTTTTCATCATTTCCAAGATGGGCAGCTGTCAGATAGAGGTTGTTCTCTTCAAAAGCGCTCAAAGATCTGCCATAGCTTGATTCATACATGGCACTTGACAGCAGCATCATTGCGTTCGTGCCATAGATGCTTTCGGCAATAAAGAAATCTTCGATATTTCCATAGATCTCAGAGCGGTTCATCTCATCAGCGGCATCGTCGCTGTTATTGTCTTCGTAATGAAGCAGCCTTCCATTTATTGCCAGAGTCTCGTTGAAATATTTATTCAGTTCCTCGCTGCTGTAATTTGTCAGGCTTCGATGCGGTAGATACTGATAGTAGTTGTAGTAAGGATCTTCATTTACGCTGTTTTCGTGTGTATCGTTGCGGTAATCATCGATCATTTTTGTGAATTCATCATAGAAGTAATGTCCGTCATAGGAGTAATAACAGCCTTCGCCAAGAAGATCAAGCCTGTCATCAAGTTCGATCGAATATGAATAGAAGTCATAATCCAGCTGGCTCATGACGTTATGAAAGAAATGTTCGCCGTTATGATAGATACTTATCCTCTTGTCTAGTGATTCATACGGGTGAAGCGTGACATTTTCAAGCGATGTGTAAGCCCGATCGCCTGAGACGATGAAATAGACTCTGTCTTCCCTAAGATCCGTATATAGATAAGCAGCATCGATGCCATAGCAGCCATTGAGCAGATCTTCTTCATCCTTGCTTAAGGAATAATAGGATACTTCCAGACTGCAGGCTTCATCAGTATCAAACTCCACGATGCCGTATTCCATGGATATCAATCTGTCATTTTCATAAAGCAGAAGATTTGAATACTCCTCAAGATGTCCATCATAGTAAGCTACAGCTTCGCTGTAGGTCTCAAATATCTCTTCAAGTCCGCTTTCTGAGTCTTTCACCGCAAAAACATCCCCTTCTGCCTTGATATACAGACAAAGAGGATTGATCAGGATCAACGCAATTAAAAAGGTATGAAGAAACTTCATACCTGTATTTTACAATTATTAGCCAATTAATTATAGGTCTTTGCCATTATTGGCTATGACATCCCTATACCAGTAGAAGCTCTTTTTCTTTCTTCTGGCAAGATCTCTGAGATCATGTTCATCACGATTCACATAGACAAAGCCATAGCGTTTAGAGAAACCGGAATGACCTGAAATGAGATCCATGATAGACCAGGCACAGAATCCAATGAATTCTAATATTTTTGCGAACAGGTATTGCTCTTTCGATAATAATCCTATCGGTACTAATAATTTATAGCGAAAGCCTATTCAATATTATTTTATAAATCAATAGCTTTCGACTGAAAGTT
>JAFWKS010000450.1 GCA_017511325.1 Erysipelotrichaceae bacterium | reverse complement strand
GATACCAAATTCTTTTCCGGAGACAACGGATTAGTCACTATGGCCCGTTTGCCGGATTATGACATGCTGGTAAATGCATTGGTAGGCTTTGTCGGATTCAAACCGACACTGGAAGCTATCAAAAACCATAAAGATATTGCTTTAGCCAACAAGGAGACCCTGGTCGCCGGGGGAAGGATCATCAATGAAGCTCTGGCTGAATATGGAGTGAATCTGTATCCGATCGATTCGGAACACGTTGCGATATGGCAATACATCCAGGGCCATAACAAAGAGGACATCCATCGTCTGATCGTCACTGCTTCAGGCGGGGCATTCAGAGGCTATAGCAGAGATGAACTGGTTGGTGCGACTCTTGATCAGGCGCTGAATCATCCGGTCTGGAACATGGGAACCAAGATCACTATCGATTCCGCTACCATGATGAACAAGGGCTTTGAAGTTATAGAAGCTCATTATCTGTTTGATATACCTTACGAAAAGATCGATGTCATCCTGCATAAGGAAGCAGCTGTACATTCCATGGTCGAATACAATGACGGTTCAATCATTGCCCAGCTAGGCTGTCCGGACATGCGTCTGATGATCAAATATGCCTTGCTGTATCCTAACCATAAGTGGGACAAGGTGTCGCACTATCTCGATTTTGATGAAATAACATCACTCAATTTCATGAAGATGGACTATTCAAGATATCCTTTAGTCAAACTCGCCAAGCAGGTCGGTGCTTTTGAGGGAAACTTCGGAGCCGTGCTGATCGGCGCGAATGATGAGGCCGTCTCGCTCTTCTTGCAGGAAAAGATCAAATTCGTCGATATCGAATCTTATATTTTCAAAACTCTGAAGGCTGCCCGTTTCATTAAGGATCCTACAGCTGATCAGATCATCGAATCACATCGCTGGGCAAAGGAATATGTCGATAAGATGTGGGCTAACTACTAGAAAGAATAAAAAATGCTGATGATAAAGAATCTTATATTATTTTTACTGCTACTTACTGTCGTAGTTTCTTTACATGAACTTGGTCACCTGCTGGCGGCCAAATTTTTCGGTGTCTATTGTCAGGAATATTCAATAGGCATGGGACCAAAGATCTGGTCCTATAAAGGAAAAGAGACAGAATATTCGCTGAGATGCCTGCCGTTAGGCGGTTTTGTCGCTATGGCAGGAGATGATTCCAGTTCTCTTGAAAGTGAAGTCGATACTACGAACATTCCTTTTGAACGTACATTGAAAGGCATTGCGATCTGGAAGAGGATCATCATCATGCTGGCAGGGGTCACCATGAACATGCTTCTGGCCATTTTCATCTATTCAATGGTCATACTTTCTCAAGGTGCTTACGTGACCGGAACGAAGCCGATCGTTTCAGAAATAATAGAAAACACTCCGGCAGAAAAAGCTGGTTTCAAGCAGGATGATATCATCACGAACGTCTCTTTTGAAAACGGGATGTCTATAAGTCCTGCGACCTATGCTGAACTGGTCACTTTCCTTTCGACATATGATGGAAAAGGCCCGTGGACCATTGAAGTTGAAAGAGATTCGCAAAAGCTTACTTTTGAATTTGAACCTGAATACCGCGAAGACGAACAGCGCTACATCATGGGCATCGTCTTTTCCGAGAAGGCTATCGAAGTCGTTGAAGTCAACCTTTTAAACTGCTGGGTCTACGGTTTCAACTACACGATGTTTATACTAAGAATGACTATTACTTCTTTGGGAACACTATTAAGAGGCAAGAACCTTGATTCATTGAGCGGTCCGATCGGCATCTATAACACGGTTGCTCAGACAGCTGCCTTAGGTATCGAATACTATATCTCTTTGATAGGAATGATCTCTGTGAATCTGGCTTTGATCAACGTTTTGCCGCTTCCGGTCCTTGACGGAGGAAGAGTTCTGCTTCTGCTTATTGAGATGATCATCGGAAGGCCTCTGGACAAGAAGACGGAAGAAACGATCATGAAGATCTCTGTCGCATTATTGCTGATTCTGGTCTTCTTTGTGACATTCAATGATATAAGTAAATTGATCGGAGGATAAAGATGAAAATACTGGTTACAGGCGGAACAGGCTATATCGGATCACATACCTGCGTGGAACTGATTAACAGCTCTCATGAGGTCATAATTGTCGACAATCTGTATAATTCTTCGATCGATGTTCTTGACAAGATCGAAAAGATCACAGGAACAAGACCGAAGTTTTATCAGG
>JAFWKS010000449.1 GCA_017511325.1 Erysipelotrichaceae bacterium | reverse complement strand
TATCTTTGCCTCATGGAACCTTCTGATCAAAGCCGGCAGGACATGAGAATGTTCAGGATGGTAGTTGTCATTAGGACCATAGAGATTTGTAGGCATGACAGAGATGTAGTCTGTGCCATACTGTCTGTTAAGAAACTCGCAGTATTTCAATCCTGATATCTTGGCCAAAGCGTAGGCCTCATTGGTCTTTTCCAGTTCACTGGTAAGCAGACATGATTCCTTCATGGGTTGGGGAGCCATCCTCGGATAGATACAGCTTGAACCCAGAAATTCGAGCTTCCTGCAGCCATTCATGAAAGCTGAATGAATGACGTTCATCTCAAGGATCATGTTGTCATACATGAAGTCGGCTAGAGCGCTCTGGTTTGCCACAATGCCTCCAACTTTAGCAGCAGCCAGGAAGACATATTCAGGTCTTTCTTCTTCAAAGAACTTTTCGACCTGATCCTGACGGCACAGATCGAGCTCCTTATGGGTCCTGGTGATTATGTTTGTGTAACCGTCCTTCTGCAGTTTTCTTAGTATTGCCGAACCGACCATGCCTTTGTGGCCGGCGACATAGATCTTGGCATCCTTCTCCATCATTTGCTTATACCCCTTTCCAGATATTCGGCCAGATTGCGGTGGATCTGTTCTTCAGCTCTTTCGACCGCGACCTTGTGCATATCGTGTTCGACCATGAGTTTTACCAACTCTTCAAAGGAAGTCTTGGTCGGATTCCATTTGAGCTCATTCTTAGCCTTGCTAGGATCACCTAAAAGATTTACAACATCCGTTGGACGATAGAAGTCTTTGGATACTTCAACCAATACTTTACCGGTCTTTTTGTCGTAACCTTTTTCATCAACTCCCTGGCCTTTGAATTCCAGCTCAATGCCGGCGTATTTGAAAGCCAGTTCACAGAATTCTCTAACGGTATGCTGAACACCGGTAGCTATGACATAGTCATCCGGTTTGTCCTGCTGCAGGATCAGCCACATACATTCAACATAGTCCTTCGCATAACCCCAGTCTCTTAAGGAATCAAGATTGCCCAGGTAAAGTTTATCCTGTTTGCCCTGAGCGATCCTTGAAGCTGCCAGCGTGATCTTTCTGGTGACGAAGGTCTCGCCTCTTCTTTCCGATTCGTGGTTGAACAAAATGCCGTTTGCACAGAACATGTTGTAGGCATCGCGGTATTCCTTCACGATCCAGAAGGCATACTGCTTGGCTACCGCATATGGGCTGTAGGGATGGAATGGTGTCGTTTCCTTCTGTGGAACTTCTTCGACCTTTCCATAAAGTTCAGAAGTTGAAGCCTGATAGATCCTGCAGGTCTTTTCAAGACCGCAGATCCTGACTGCTTCAAGTATTCTCAAGACGCCTACCGCATCGATATCAGCTGTAAATTCAGGTACATCAAAGGAGACCTGAACATGCGATTGGGCAGCAAGGTTGTATATTTCGTCCGGTCTTACTTCGTTGATATTTTTAACCAGACTTATTGAATCTCCAAGGTCACCATAATGCAGATGAAAATGTTCATTGTTTTCCAGATGACTGATTCTTTCTCTGTAATCTACAGAAGATCTTCTGATTATTCCATGTACTTCATAGTTCTTATCCAGCAGGAATTCACTCAGGTAAGATCCATCCTGCCCTGTAACACCGGTTATTAACGCTTTTTTCATAAAATTGACTCCTTCATTTATCTATTCTATATGCTTAAATAAGGGATTATAATAGACAAAATTGACTTTTTATAGCACAATATTGACATGAATAATGTTGTTGAAAGTAAAAGAATTCAATATACAGCTTCCCGCTTTGCCAAAGAATCACTTCTCTATCTTCAGGAAAGCGGTTTTTCAAAGTCCATAAAGAAACACACCAGTTACCGTAATTATCTGGATTCCTTCCTGTTTTTTACTGTTTTAGAAGGAAACGGTACTCTCAGATATCAAAACGATGATTATAAACTTAAACAAGGAGATTGTGTCTTCATCAACTGCCAGAACGAATACTCTCACACTTCCGATAACTGGAAGATCGCCTGGGTCCATTTCAATGGAAACAATCTAAAAAATATCTTCAGCAAGTATCTGGAAAGAGGGGGAAAGATCACTTTCAGTTCACCCGGCAGCAGTTACCTTAACATCATAAACAATATCTATAATATTGCGGATTCTTCTGCCTATCTCAAGGATATGAACATCTACAATGAACTGGTCAATCTGCTTAATCTCTTGATGTCTGAAACAATATATGAAGATTCCAGCAGGAACCGCAAATATAATCTTGATACGATCAAGCAGTATATCGATTCCAATTATCTTTCCGATATCTCTCTTGATCGGTTATCTGAACAATTCTATATAAACAAGTTTTACTTGACCAGAGCTTTCAAGGAAAGATACGGTACGACGATCAATAACTATATTCTGGAAAAAAGGATCACCAGATCAAAAGAACTTTTAAGATTCTCTGATGAAAGCATTGAGGATGTAGCTTCATCCTGCGGAATAAAAGACCCTAACTATTTTTCCAGGGCTTTTAAAAAAGTTGAAGGTATCACACCTAAAGAATACAGGAAGATGTGGTAATTAATGCCTCAGGTTTATCAGATAATTGAATAGGTCAACCGAAATATCTATTTTATGTTCTTCTATCAATTATGTTAAATATGGTTTTGCTCCTGTTTAAATCTCAACCATTTAAGTTAGTTATCAACTTATAGCACATTGTTTTTATCAACACTAACAATATCCTGTTCAAACAAAAGAAAAGTCATGTAGGCAGGCAATGTTATCATTGGCCCAACTTTGCCGACATTGTAATCACCAAGTTTGATTGCTGTATTTACATGATACTTCTCCGGATGATTAAGTATCGTTTTAACGCTTTTCGCATTACCGGATACTGCTTTGACTTCCAGAAGTGTGGCTTTGCCATGATACCTGATAATAAAATCAATTTCCAACCCGGAATCCTTCCTGTAGTAATATAGTTTCTTTCCTGCTTTGGTCATCATATCGGCAACCAGGTTTTCAAAGATCGCGCCTTTATATCCATACAGATCTCCCTGAAGGATATCAAACTGTGTGCCTTCTTCCAACATTGCCGTAAGAAGACCAATATCGGACATATAGACCTTGAATACATCTTCCATGGCGTTTCCATCAAGCGGGAGCTCTATGATGTTCAGATTAAAACATCTTGCAATGATTCCGGCATCTTCGACCCATTTTAAAGAACCCTCATACATTCCGGCAGTTCCTTTTTTGCGTATTACAGAATACTGAAATTTTTTATTGTCTTTTGCCAGTTGCTTAGGAATTGAATCAAAACATTCACGTATTTTCGTTTTATCTTTTCCCTGCGAATATTTGACCATATCATCACGATATTCGTTGAGAATATTTTTTTGAAGAGAATATGTCTGGGAAATCTGTTTTGTATCAATAAACCTCTGTACAACCTCAGGCAAACCGCCAATGACGATATACTGCAGAAGAAGTTCCTTCATTCTATTATGTATTGCTTCCGGAACAGGTGTGATTTGCTCATAACATTCCTTCAATAAAGAAATGACGTCATCAGAGATACCATTAGCCCAAAGGAACTCCTCAAAATCAAGAGGATACATTTCAACAACATCTTCAAAGCCAACCGGAATCGACAACTCATTATCTCTGTATCCACTGACTCCCAACAATGAACCTGTCGCAATTACATCATAACGACCGTCCAGTTTAAAGAATTTCAAAGATGTTCTGGCGTTTGGACAATGCTGAATTTCATCAAATATGATAAGTGAATTATCTTCTTCAAAGACCGCTTCTGCCCCTAGATATGCCGATATATACATCACAAGATCTTCAACCTTCAAAGAACCGGAAAAAATAGAAGCGTATCCAGGATCTTCCAGAAAATTCATGTAGATGACATGATCATAGTATTTTTCACCAAAAGCTCTTACGCTGGATGTCTTACCACATTGTCTAAGTCCTTTGATAACCAAGGGTTTTCTGTCTTTCCTGTTTTTCCAGTCAATCAGAATCTGATCTATCTTTCTATTCAGCATATTCTGTCCTCAAACCCATAATATGACTTTTTCAAAGGACTTTCAACTAAAACAACATCTTTTTAGAACGACTTTTTATTATCTTTGAGGTATTTTTCGAGTGACAATCTGATTACATGAGACTAATTCTGCTGTTTACTGAAAAAAATCTACAGATTTTATATAATCCCAGGCAGAAAACCCATTGATCTTCAGTCAATGGGATGAATGCCATCAGCCTTGGTTTTCAATATATTTTCGAATTGTCTTTTGGATCAGCATAGATTCGTTTCAGTACTCTATTAACATTAAATTAATTCAAGTATTATGTTATAATTGAATTGAACTTGAATTATATTCAATACAGAAAGGAGGTGAAATAAAGGATATGTATCTTACGGTAAGACAGCAGGCAAAGCTTTCAAAATATGAATATGACATCCTGCTGGAATTATGCAGATATGCCAAGGATCTGTATAATGAAGCTCTCTATAATGTCAGACAGTGTTTCTTTAGGGAATCAAGGTATCTGAACTATTATGAAAACTATGCCTTATTAAGAAACAGTGATAACTATAAGATGCTTAACTCCAATATGGCTCAGCAGATCTTAAAGGAAGCGGATGGATCGTTTAAATCGTTTTTTGGTTTACTTAAGCTGGCAAGAACAGGAAAGTATTCATTCAAAGACATACGATTGCCCCAATATCTTAAGAAGGATGGCTATTATACACTTCTCATTGGATTTGTAAGACTTCAGGACAATAAGCTTCTGATTCCTTACAGCAATTCCTTCAGAAAAACACATAAGAAGATTGAGATTGTTTTGCCGCCAATACTTCTTGATAAGAAAGTAAAGGAGATTCGTATTATTCCTAAATCCAATGGAAGGTTCTTTGCATTACAGTACACCTATGAAGCAGGCAGGAATATCAAAAAAGAGTTAGACTTTAACAAGGCGTTATCCATCGATGCGGGAATAAACAATCTGGCAACATGTGTTACGAATGAAGGAAAATCATTCATATTGGATGGTAAAAGACTTAAAAATATCAATCAGTGGTACAACAAGAATAATTCAAGGTTACAGTCAATAAAGGATAAGCAGAAGATAACCTTCAAGACGAAACAGCAGTCATCTTTGGAAAGAAACAGAAACAACCGTATCAGCGATTACATAAGCAAGTGCGCCAGGTATATCATCAGCTACTGCTTAGACAACGATATCGGCAATATCGTCATCGGCTATGATCCTACGTTACAAACAGAAAGCGATATCGGTAATAGAAACAACCAGAACTTTGTGAACATACCTTATGGAAGATTAAAGGACAAGTTATCTTACTTATCTCAATACTACGGAATAAGACTTATCAAGCAAGAAGAGTCCTATACAAGCAAAGCATCCTTCTTTGACAAAGATGATATGCCATCATATAACGATGATCATACAAAGAATTATGTGTTCTCAGGTGCAAGAATAAAAAGAGGTCTCTATCAGACCTCAAAAGGAATGTATCTCAATGCGGATGTCAACGGTGCATTAAATATCCTAAAGAAAAGTAACGTTGTGGATCTAAGTGTCCTATACGCTAGAGGGCATGTGGACAGCCCGTTAAGAATAAGGATATCCTGAATACAAATACTGCATACAGGAACAGGAATACACACACATACATAGACCAAGTATTCAGAAACATACTGTATTGCATAATTCAGGTGAACAAAGCTTAAATATCAGACTTCTTAAGAAGCCCATAAGTCTTTAGCTTATGGGAGGTTCACTCCGTAGAGTCCTGTTTATCATCCATGATATAGTTCTGATCAGTCCATTCAAAGGGCAGCCAGGTCCTGATCGTCTGGTTCATGAAATTGACTTCCACCAGACAATTACGGTTACGTTTTGAATACTTGACGATATAGCCTTCAAAATCGGCCAATGGTCCATCGACGATCTTGACCATTTCATTGACTTTGATGGCCTTGGATACACCTATCAGGCCATCCTGTTCCAGCACCCACTCACTGTAGCGGTAATCGTCACCAAATAACTTACCTAGTTCAAGCTGCCATTTAAGTATACGGTAAGGATTGTTGTCAGAACGGATATAACGGATATCGTAACCTTTCGGTACATAAATAAAAACATATCCCTTGATCAGCACGGATTCTTCGTCCCATTTCTTTCCATGATCTGAGCGATGCATCATCCTTTTTAAAACCAAAGCATAAAGATCATCATACTTCCCGTTGAGTTCTTCTGCCAGATCCACTTCCTTATTGGACAATGTAAAAAAGACATAGGAATCAAATCCGTTCTCCAGAAAATCTTTTCTTAATTCCTGTTTCTGTTCAACGTTCATCTTTACTGAATATATAGCTTCTGATTCTTTTATTTACCAATTCAGCTTTAAGCAATCCGTTTTTGCATAAAGCTGAACACCAGTTTATGATCGTTCTATTGCTTACGGAGAAAGTCTCGCTTAATTCTATCGGCGTAAACTTTTCGATATTGTTGTCTCTAAGATAATAATAGAATGCCTTTTCCTTTTTGTTAAGGTGAGACAGGCTTGTTTCTATCGATCTGCTGATACCTTCATTTACCATTTCATTATTTTTCTCAGAATAAAGCTTCATCATTCTCAGAAAGAACTCTATCCAAATTTCCGGATGAGGAGGATTGTTTCTGCCATCATAATACAGTGCAGGCAATCCCATCTGCAAAGAATCATAGTACTCTTGTAGATTGTAAAGGAAATACTCTTCCAGAGAGCCGATTCCCCCAAAATAGTATCCATAATAATCCAGAACATATTCACTTATCAGCCTGGCTGTTCTGCCGTTTCCATCTTCAAAGGGATGGATCGTAACCAGCTGATAATGAACGATAGCTGCCTTTAACAGTGGATGGTCTTCACTTTCATTGACATAGCCGATCAGCTCATCAAGAAGCGGTTCAATATCTTCTGCGGCAGGAGGGATATATTCAGGTTCCTTACTGCTTTCATCGTATACGGCAAAAAGAAATCCCGGAGGCATTGGGCTCCTAATTCCGATCTTCTCTTTACTGGAGCTGTAAACTATTCTTTTTTGGACATCGAGAATCAGATCAAGAGAAAGTTTCTCTTTGTTTTTAAGTTTACTGTCAAGGTATTCCATAGCCAGATAGTAATTTCTGATTTCCTGCTCCGGCTTCAGAAGGTGTCTGCTTCTATCCTCAATTGCAGAATTTGCCTGTTGCTCATTTAGTGGATTTCCTTCGATCTTGTTTGAAGCATATGAACTCTTCTTTCTGGAGTTTTTTCTAAGGCGTTTAAAAACTTCAACAGGAATCCTGACATTTGAAAAATGTTCGTTGCTTCTTTCGATGGAAATAATATAGTTTAGGATTTCGTTATTTAGTACTGCTTTTATCACGCTTCTATTGTATCAAAAATTTCACTATTTATTCACTATTTTTTCACTATTTTATTTGAAATTTATTCAATATTATTTGTTGATGCTTACTTCGCCCTCACAAGACGTATTTTATATCTTTAAATAGAATTGATTGCGGACACATACTTGAAGGGAGTTGGTTTTTGCCAACTTCCTTTTTAAAAGCAACGATTAACTGAATCTCATATTTATTGCCAACGAAAAAGGGCAATCAGATTGATTGCCCTCGCGTTTACCTTTAATTTCTATAGAATTTCATGTTTTCGAAGTATTTATTGACGATGGTATTGAATTCATTCCACAGATCATTCTCATGATCCTTGCCGGCATTTCCTACTTCTTTCCACTTTGTTCTAAGTTCCTTCAAAGCTGCAACTTCTTCGTCGGTGAATTCGCTTCTGGCAAGATAGATCTTAGCCTGAGCGATAAGTTCCTTTTTCTCTTCTACTCTCTTGGCGTAGGTCTCTTTCATTGAATCATAGTAAGCATCTCTTCTTGCGAAGTAAGCTTTCCTTTCAGCCAGGAACTGCTGCCACAGAGAATCATCATCCTTGCGGCCGGCTGAACCGACTTTCTTCCATTCTTCCATCAGTTCATTGGACTTATTGCCTGCTTCCTTGATGTTTTCAATGTTTGCGATCTCCTTAGCCTTGGCGATCAGTTCTTCCTTGAGATTTTTATTGCTTTCAAAAGACTCTTTGAGCTTCTCATAGTATTCGTTCTTCTTCTCGAAGAATTCATTTCTGAGCGCATTGAATTCATTCCAGAGCTCATCATCTTTTTCTTTATTGATCCTTCCGGCATGTTTCCATTCTTCCAGAAGCTGCTTCATCTCTTCAGTGCCTTTCTTGAAGGAATTCTTGCTGATGATATCTTTAGCTTTCTGAATGATCTCAGCCTTCTTTTCTTCAGTGTTGACGTAGACGTTTCCTGCCTTGGCAGAAAGTTCATCCATCATCTTGTTGAACTTGGCACTCATTTCGCTCTCATAGAAAGATTCCTCTTCTTCTCTGACACGAGGCCATCTCCTCTTGAGTTCTTTTGCTTTAAGGAATGCTGAACCAGCATCTTCCTCATTAAGCAGTTCTTCCAGCTTTGAAACTAATTCTTCTCTGATGTCTTTTTTGTTTTCCATAAATCGTTGACCTACCCTAACTATTCTATTTTATCATTTTTATCGATCTGTTTCATCCTTAGATCGCTAAATCAGAGATATTCTCTGTTTTTTAGATCCTGCCAGCCTCTGATGAAGGCCTTGAAGACGACCATGATCTCCATTCTGCCCAGGAACATTCCGACGATCGCCGTCCACAGGATAACCTTGCTGGCATAGTAATTGGTGATGCCAACCGATAGTCCTACGGTCGAGATCGCTGATGAGAATTCAAACATCGAATCCTGCAAAGAATATCCATACATTGTGAAGATCATCGATCCCACAAAGAACAGAATCAGATAGAAAAGGATATAAGTGGAAGTCTGTCTTATCTCGTCATTGCCCAGTTCACATTTTTCACCAAGCTTGTAGATGTAGTGGGTCGTGACGACCTTGCGATTCAAAACAGATTCCTTTAGTGAGTAGTAGATGCCCTTAAGTGTGACGATGACACGATACTGCTTGATACCGCCACCGGTCGATTCCTGATCGCCGCCTATCAGCATCATCAGGATCATCACTGTCACAAAACCGGAAGGAAGTATCGCCATATCTTTTACCGATACGAATCCGGTCGTGGTGATGCAGGTTACAAACTGGAACACTGAATATCTTAAACTCTCCAGAATATTTTCCGCATAATCATATTTCAACAGATTGATCGTCATCACGGTTATGAATACTGCAGCCAGGAAAAGGAAAAACTTGGTCTCGCAATGATTGAAGTATTTCTGGAATCTCTTCCTGAAGAAATTCAGATGCAGCATGAAGTTGGTCTGACCCAGGATCATCAGTATGATCGTAACGATCTCAATAGGCAATGAATGATATCCGTAGATGCTTTCACCAATCACCGAGAAACCACCGGTGGAGATCGCGGCAATCGAAGTATTGATCGCATCGAATACCGGCATGCCGAAAACGATATAGGCGATCGTTCCAAACAGTATATATGCTGAATAGATAGAAAGGATAAATCTTGCGGATGACTTAAGATTAGGCATCAGTCTGTCATTGTGACCTTCCGCATTATAAAGATTAAGTCCATACTTATCAGAAAAAGCCGAAGTGATGATCAGCACAAAACCGACACCGCCGATAAACAGCGTTATGCTTCTGAATAAAAGGAAAATGTGCGGTGTATGATCTACATCAACGACCGAAAGCCCCGTCGTAGAATAACCGCTGGTCATTTCAAAACAAGCCTGAGAGAAGTTGTAATCGCCCTTCAACATCCATGGTATCGTCGAGATGATGATCGCCGAAAGCCAGATGGATACCAGCAGGAAGGAATCGTAATTCTTTTCCAGTTTCAGGATCTTCGAATTCTTGAAGAAATATCTTAAAAGATAACCCGCTATTAATGAAATGATCCCCGGGATCAGGAAACAATGGGCATAGATCCTCTCATCAGGATAAAAAGGCAGAACGATCAAAGGAAAAAGCTGGATCAGTCCGATCATCATGATAAAGATGCCCATGTAGTACATCACCAGAGAATAATAGGCTTTCTTCATTTATTTCTTCCTCTTAAAGACATCGATGATCTTGTTGCGATCCTCAGTCGTTGTAACAATCAGTATCGTATCTCCGCTCATGATCTGGCTCTGACCGTTTGGAATGATGGCCTTGCCATTACGCATGATGGAACTGATAACACCCAGATCGGAAATATTGATCTCAGCCAGAGTCTTGCCATTTACAGCCAGGGAATCACTGACCTTGATCTCCAGGATGGCGACCTTGTCATCTTCCAAAGACAAAGAGTTGACCATATTTTCGATCGAAGTAAGATTGCGGATCTGTTCGCCTAAAAGATAGGTCGAACATACGACCATATCGATGCCCAGATCCTTGAAGATCTTAACATTCTTCGGGTTTATGACGGTCGCGATGACTCTTTTGGCACCGATCTTCTTGGCAGTCTTGCAGGCCACATAGCTCTTGTAGTCATCTTCAGAAAGAGCCATGAAAAGATCGCAGTCCTGAGCACCTGCTTCGATAAGATCGCTCTCTTTCGTACAATGACCGATCATGACCGGGATATCATTGTTCAAAGACAGATAGTGAGCGATATCTTCACTCTCGTTTATAACGACCAGGTCATTAACCTTGCTGTTGAATAAATTGATAATATAATCGGCTTCATGGAAGCCATCAGCTATAACAACTTTCATTTATGCTTCCTTCTTTCCGTTTTCGTTTTCAAAATAGTCCAGTGACAGATCAAATGGACAGATACAAATCACCGAATCATCCACCACTTTTCTTTTACGGGAGTCTTTGAGTCTGATGTAGATATCCTTGACGCCAATGATGTTTTTGAAAAGATCAGCCAGGAAGATATTGACGTTGTCATCCTCGGTTACGATTACGACTCTGTTTGCCTCCTTGGCTCCGATCTTCTCAAGAAACTGCAGATCAGTCGCATCGCCAACTTCACAGAAGCCGGTGTAGTCCTGAAGCTTTTCGATCTTGAACATGTTTCTGTCAACAATTACGACATTTGACTTTTCGTTGAGGTAGCGGGCGATCGATGCACCCATTCTTCCTGCTCCGATAACAATAGTTTTATTTGCCATATCTGTCATCCTTATCCATTCAATAAAACATATATGTCCTACGACATATATTAATATTCTAGTATTTTTTTATTTTTTGTTAAATATCTATGGTCTTTTTGTATTTAGATTGGTAACGCTTATCATATTTTCAAACTTAAATATGAGTTTTGCCTATATTTCGGTTCCTCTGTTTAAAATTGATAGATATTTATCAAATGCATATCTTTTATATCTTTGTTTTTGTGGAGTGATATCTTTAAGGATTCCTAAGCTACACATTTTGTCTACGATTCTTCCAACTGTAGGAGCAGCAATTTTAAGTTGGTCTTCTAATTGAGGTTTAGAAACGACCGGATATTCAAACAAATAATTTAAACAATTTGAATAATACGTATTACTATATTCGCCTATTTGTTTTTCACATTCTTCTTTTAGCTCGAGTATTTCTTTAGCTGTATCGATTGCTTCTCGAGAAACGTACGAAACACCTTTTAGAAAGAATTTGATCCACGTTTCCCAATCTCCATTTAACCTCACATTCATTAGTGAATTATAATAATCTTCTCTAAACAATTTGAAATAATAACTCAAATATAATAATGGTTTTGAAAGGATTTGTTCATTATATAGCCAAAATGTTATTAGCAACCTTCCCATTCTTCCGTTTCCATCAAGGAAGGGATGAATGCTTTCGAATTGAGCGTGTATCAGTGCAATTTTTATCAAAGGTGATATTTCGTCTTTTTCATTTATAAAACTTTCCAAATCATTAAGACCTTGTATCATATCTGGAACAGCAGGGGGGAACAAATACCGCATTAGATAATGTTGAACCTTTAGGACCGATCCAATTCTGTGATCTTCTGAATTCTCCCGGATTGCGTTCTCCACCTCTAACATCACGAAGTAAACACTGATGTATTTCCCTAATGAGTCTTAAGGATAACGGTAATGTGTTTAGTCTTTCTATGCCATAATTCATCGCATTTATATAATTTACTATCTCGCTTACGTGTTTTATTTTCCCTTCGTCTTCACTTTCCTCAAATAGATCAGTAAGTGAAGCTTGTGTACCTTCTATCTGCGAACTGAGAACCGCCTCTTTTTTTACGTACATAGCTACAAATAATTCTGGGTTAGGCAAAACTTGTGTTACGCCATCAAGTCTTCCTAGCATCCTTTCTGCTTTTGAAAGAGCGTTTATCATTTCCTGATCATATTTTATTGACGGATTGGTCGGAGGAAGTTTATTTGGAACAAAAGACTTAAACCCTCCAGGCTGATTTACAAAATATCCAGATCTATTATTCATATTGTAAAATCTCCTAATTATCACTGATGTAATTTAAGTAAATAATATCACTTTTAAGTAACAAAAACAGCTCAATTCGTTAATTAAACATAAATCATTCGTTCTAATTAACATTAATGAAAATAGGAGCCAAATTTGTACTACGTGGCCGATTTCTGACTCATAAGATATCTTTGATCTGATAATTGATCCAGATAGAAAATAAAAATTCTTAGTGATCTTTCAGGAATGAATCAGTACCTGGACTAGACGGTTTTGCTGGTCCGTTCCTAAAAGATCTGGATTACCGCCAAGTATATGCCTTACAGTTCAGATAGTTCCCCTTTGTGAGACACTCTTTGCGTTTTTCTTCCTATGATGGGCCTGAACATAAGGCTCTGTCACGAAAGTTGATTTCTTTGCTTGTTCATAAATGGTACGATGCCAAACATCGCATTGCGCATAAAGAAGATATAGAGTCAATTAATTCGATCAGTTTATATTGCCATATCCATGGTTGCCTTTCCTTAAAAGAACTGATGATTCTTACCTGTTGTGCACACTTTTCCGATTCCGCATATTATCAATTGTACTGACGTATAATATTCTTAATGGAAGAATTCATAAGAACAGAACTCCTCATTGGAAAAGATGCCCTAGAGAAGATGGCCAAGGCCAGAGTGGCGGTTTTCGGCGTGGGCGGAGTCGGCGGATACGCTGTTGAAGGGCTTGCCAGAACAGGGATCGGAACGCTTGACTTGATCGACAACGATGATGTCGCTATAAGCAATATCAACCGGCAGATCATCGCGACCCATGATACAGTCGGTATAAAAAAAGTTGATGTGGCAAAAAGAAGAGTCCTCAGCATAAGCCCTAACATCACCGTCAACACCTATGACTGTTTCTATCTTCCGGAAAAAAAGAATATTTTTGATTTTACGCAATATGACTACATCATCGATGCGATCGATACTGTCACCGCCAAATTGGATATCATTGAAACAGCCAAGTCAATGAATGTTCCGATCATCTCTGCGATGGGCTGCGGCAACAGACTTGATCCGACAAAAGTAGTCATCACTGATGTATACAAGACTTATGGCGATCCTTTAGCCAAGATCATGAGAAAGCTGTTAAAGGAAAAAGGCATAAAGAAACTTGATGTCGTATACTCAACAGAAAAGCCGCTTAAACCACTTTTCGACATCAAACAGATCGAAAAGGACAGCTCCCGCAGAAGTATCCCTGGTTCATCAGCTTTTGTCCCATCAGCTGCCGGATTGGCTATCGCCTATTTTGTAACCAGGAAGATCTGTGCACTGGATTAGAAAATAATCGATATCCCGTCATATTTCAGTTAGATTGTACAATATTGTACAATCTATTTATTTTACACATAAAGCAGATCGATCGTTTATTCCTGAAAATCTGATTTCTAATGTATCTCCCTCTTGCAGGATCAAAAAAAGAGCAGTTATTAGCTGCTCATCTGTTGATCTATTGTGCTGTCCACTTCTTATATTCTTCATCTGTTGCCAGGACCTTGTGAGTGTCTGAAACGATGATCTCATGTCCTGCCTCATAATCGACACCTTCCTCATCTTTGTTGTAGGTAAGAGCCTTACGCTTCTTTTCTACAATTGGATTTGGATGCGGGATTGCTGACAGCAGTGATTTTGTATAAGGGTGGATCGGATTCTGGAAGATATCATCTGTCGTACCTGTTTCAACGATGTGACCCAGATGCATGACTCCGATCCTGTCGGAAATATACTTGACCATTGACAGGTCGTGGGCAATGAACAGATATGTCGTTCCCAGTTCATCCTGTAAGTCCTTCATCAGGTTTACGACCTGAGCCTGAATGGATACATCCAGGGCGGAGATACATTCATCCGCGATGACCAGTTTCGGATTCATGACCAAAGCTCTGGCGATACCGACTCTTTGTCTTTGACCGCCGGAGAACTGATGCGGGAATCTTGTGCCCTGTTCCTTTGACAGACCTACCTTATCCAGGATGTCCGCTACTCTTTGATCCAGTTCTTCTTTTGAAGAACACAGATTATGGATCTCCAGGCCTTCCGCAATGATCTGTGAGATCTTCTTGCGCGGATTAAGACACGCCATCGGATCCTGGAAGATCATAGCCATATTGGTCCTGAGATATCTCTCATCTTCCTTATTCAGTTTTCCGGAAATGTCATGACCATCAAAGATGATCTTACCGGCAGTTGGCTGATAAAGTCTGATAATCGATCTGCCGGTCGTGGATTTTCCGGAACCGGACTCACCGACCAGACCGTAAGTCTCGCCTTCATAGATATCGAAGCTGATGCCGTCGACCGCTTTGGTTACGGATTTACGGGAGACCCTGAAATGCTGTTTCAGATTCTCAACATGAAGTAAAGGTTGTTTGATCTCACTCATTTATACCAGCCTCCTTCTTCATCTTTTCAAGACGCTCTCTAAGTTCGATAGGCATATCAACTTTCGGAGCACGCGGATCACAGAGCCATGAAGCTACACGGTGCTGACCGCCGACATCGTACATTGGCGGTTCTTCACGGTAATCTATATTGAGCGCAAACGGATTTCGCGGTGCAAACGCATCACCGACCACTTCTTCCATCAGGTTAGGTGGAGTGCCAGGGATCGCAAACAGACGTCTTGAATCCGTGTCGATATCCGGCATAGAGCTGAGCAGACCCCAGGTATACGGATGTCTAGGATCATAGAAGACTTCGTTGATATTGCCTTTTTCCACGATCCTTCCTGCATACATGACTGCAACATAATCCGCAACCTTCGCTACGACGCCCAGGTCATGTGTGACATAGATGACGGAAATATTTTTCTTCAGCTGGATCTCTTTGATCTTCTCCAGAATCTTGGCCTGGATCGTAACATCGAGTGCCGTTGTCGGCTCATCACAGATGAGGATATCAGGATCGCACGCCAAGGCAATAGCGATGACGACTCTTTGCCTCATGCCGCCTGAAAGTTCATGCGGATACTGCTTGAAAGTCTTTTTCGGTTCGCTGATCCCTACTTCATCCAGCAGTTCCAAAGCCTTTTTGGCTGCTTCTGCTTTAGTAGCGTAGTTGTGTTCGATCATCGGTTCCATGATCTGCTTGCCGATCGTCATAGTCGGATCCAAAGAAGTCATCGGATCCTGGAAGACCATCGCGATGTGCTTGCCACACAGCTGATAACGGATCTCTTTCTGATCCATCTTGGCCAGATCACATTCGACCTGATTGCCATCTTTGTCAGTGTAGCGGTAATTGATCGAACCTGAATCGATATGACCATTGGAATCAAGGATCCCCATCATGGTCTTAACGGTAACTGATTTTCCTGATCCGGATTCACCGACGATCGCGACCGTCTCACCCTGGAACAGGTCGAGCCTTACGCCTCGAATAGCTCTGACTACACCGTAGTTGGTCTTGAACGATATATTCAGATCTCTGATCGAAAGTACTCTTTCGTTTTTATCTCTCTTAAACTTTGCCATAACTTCACCTACCTGTTCAGCATCTTCGGATCAAACGCATCTCTTAAACCATCGGCAAAGAGGTTGAAACAAAGCATCAGTATTCCTAATACAACGACCGGAATGATAAGGATATGAGAATAGGTCGTCATGGACTTGTAGCCATCTGAGACCAGTGATCCCAAGGAAGCCAAAGGTGCAGGAACACCTAAGCCCAAAAACGACAGATAGGCCTCTAGGAAGATCGCACTCGGGATCGAGAACATACTTGTGATGATGACCTGACCGAAGATATTAGGCAATACTTCCTTGAAAATGAGTCTGAACCTGGAAGCACCTAAAGTCGTCGAAGCCAGAATGTATTCCTGTTCCTTGACTTTCAATACCTGTGCTCTGGCGATCCTTTCCATACCGATCCAGCCTGTCAAAACAAGCGAGAAGATGATGGAAGAGATACCAGGCTTGAGCACCATGCCCAGCAAGGTGACTACGACCAGCGTCGGAATGCCGTTGAGGATCTCCGCAAATCTCTGCATATAGATATCGACTCTGCCGCCGATAAAACCGGAGACAAGGCCATAGACCATGCCGATGAAGATATCGACCAGGACTGCCGCGAAAGCGATCACCAGCGATACTCTGGTCCCGGCCCAGACACGCGTGAAGATATCTCTTCCCTGAGTATCAGAACCAAACCAGTAATAGACATCATCAAGGCCCTTGGAAGCGTACTGATTCGTACCCTTGAAATAGCCATTGGCGATCCCGATCTTTTCCAGACCCGGAATACGCGGCACCAGACACTCATGTCCGTGAGTGATAGATTTATAAGTGTGTTCATTCATAGACGGACCGATGATCGCAAGCAGGATGATGATCATAATGATCACTGCGCCGATCAGGGCACCCTTGTTTTTGGAGAAGTTGCCCCAGACATCTTTCCAGTAGGAAGTTGACTTATAGGTCCTGTCGATCAGTTTTTCGCCTTCTGCATGGGCAAATTCAAAGTCGTCGTGATGAAATTCATGATTCTTGATCTCGCTCATCTTAACCCTCCTTGCTTACCCTGATACGCGGATCGATGACACCGTAGAGGATATCGACCACCAGCATAACGGCAATATACATGACTGAATAAATAAACGAACAGGCAATAGTGACGTTGTAGTCATTCTGCTGAATGCCTGAGATCATCAGAAGACCAATGCCCGGGATACCGAAGATCCTTTCAATTACGGAAGAACCGGTCAAAAGGTTTACCAGCAAAGGTCCCATGACAGTGATGATAGGGATCAAAGTATTTCTTAAAGCATGTTTAATGATCATGCGGTGATCTTTGACACCTTTTGACTGGACCAGCTGTACATATTCAGAATTGAGCACATCGATCATCTCTGAACGGGTAAACCTGGCGATATTGGCTGTCGGAGAGACCGACAGAGCCAAAGCCGGCAATATCAAAGACTGAAACGGCATTTTCTGGTTGTAAAGGATAGGCAGCAGTTTCAGCTTGTAGGCTATAAAATAGCATAAAAGCAAGGCACAGACATAGGATGGTACACTTACACCGATGACCGATATGACCGAACAAAGGTTATCGATCCAGGTATTGTGATTCAAGGCAGCCAGGATACCCAGGATGAGCCCCATGATCGTACCGAAAATCATTGCCATGGCACCAACCGTAATCGAAATGCCTAAACGCCCTTTAATCATGTCAGAAATCGCAAAGTTCTTATTGATGGCATAAGAAACTCCCAGATCACCTGTAAGCATATTCTTCATATATAGGAAGAATCTTACCAGCAGCGGTTTATCCAACCCGTATTTCTGATACAAAAGATCCAGTTGAGCCTGGGTCAGTTTTTCATCATTAAAAGGTGTTCCTGGCATCAGATCCATCAAAAGGAAAAGAACTAAGATAATTACCATCAAAGTAGCAATACTTATCAATACTCTTCTCAGGATGTATTTTTTCATTTTCTCCCCCTTCTAAACAATAAATAGAGCGATTAAGATTTCTCAATCGCTCTATCTTAAATCTTAAATAAATTCTTGATTATTTAACTACGATATGACGGTAGCTGTCAACAGCGGCTGAGTGGAATTCGATACCTTCAATACTAGGATTGATGATCATAGCTCCACCTGACTGGAATACTGGAACGATTGCAGCATCTTCAACAACCAGCTGCTTTTCAGCATCGAGCCAATCCTGCCATCTAGCACTTGCATCAGCAATACCGGCACCTGTTTCAGCATCAGCAACCAAAGCATCGTATGCAGGCGAGTTGTAACCGCCATCGTTGTTGGATGCATTTGTTGAAACATACAGATCCATGTATGTCTGAGGATCGCCATAGTCAGGACCCCAGCGAGTCAGCATGACATCGTAATCGTGGTCATTTGTAGTACCGGCAAGGTTCAGACGTTCTTTCTTAGGTTTGCCGTTAAGATTTACAGTGAAACCGACCTGTTCAAGGAAGTACTGGATCTGTTCGGCAGCCTTGATGATTGAGTCACCTTCATCTGTACCATATAACAGTTCAAATGTTACATCGTGACCAAGTTCAGCAACAGCAGCTGCATAGTACTCTTTAGCCTTGTCGACATCGTATTCAGTTACATAACCCTGATCATCACGGAAATCAACACCGCTTACCGGATTTGAAGCCAAGCCGATAGGGATGATACCACCGGAAGCAACTGAACCATCGTTAAGGACCTTAGCGATAGCTTCACGATCGATCGCAAGAGCCATAGCTTTTCTTACGTTCTGGTTTGCCAGGTTGGCAGCGCCATCACGATTGTGAACGTTGTTGCCCATGTTGATCGACAGATAGAACATGTAGCCTGCGAGTCTGTTGATGAAACCATCAACGTCCTTGTTGGCATCGACCTGTTCACCTGATAATGTAACAGTGTCAAGGTTTCCTGATTCGTATTCCATCAGAGCTGTCTGAGTATCAGTGATCTCACGGAAGACGACCTTCTGAGCATATGTCTTAGCATAGTTTTCAGCATCCCAGTAGTTAGGATTCTGTTCGAATTCGAATGAATAACCAGCAGTCCAAGAAGTCATGATATATGGTCCGTTGTAGATCATATCATTAACTGACAATGTGAACTGGTCACCCTTCTCTGTAGCGAATGCTTCGTTAACAGGGAAGAATGTTGGGAAAGCAGTTAACTGTAGGAAGAAACCTGAAGGGTTAGATAATGTGACCTTGAAAGTCTTGTCATCTACAGCTTCATAAGAAGCAACGTTAGCTGTTTCGAAGATCCATGCATAATCAGATGCGGTATCAGGATCCTGAACTCTGTCCCAAGCGTATTTGAAGTCGGCAGCAGTTACAGGTGTACCGTTTGACCATACGCCGTTATCACGAAGTGTGAATGTGTAAACTAAACCGTCATCACTGACATCAACTTTTTCAGCTGCATCAGGTACCGGGTTACCAGCAGCATCCAGAGACATCAGACCAGAGATGCACATAGTCTGAGCAGAGAATGAAGTACCATCGGTAGCGATAGCTGTATCCATAGAGATCAATGGTGTCGGAGCCTGCAATGTTACTGTTGTAAGGTCAGCTTCTTCCTGACCGCCACCACCGTTGTTACCGCCGTTTGAGCAGCCAACGAGGAGCAACAATACCATCAGTAATGAAAATAATTTTTTCATCTAGAAATCCTCCTATAATGAATTATTATCAATCAAATGAAAACGAATGTCAATAAAAATGTAAACGTTTTACACTTATATGAAAATATTTTCATTTATTATTTTTACTGCTTATTTGCTTTCAGATGATATGCGATGAGATAATCTGTGACCATGCCATACGACTTAATGCCGTCTTCTTCAGAAAAAGTTTTCAGATATGTATCGTTGATATGGTCAGATATCTCCGATAGTTTTGATTCGTATTTCTTATACAGTTCTGCCGCATCGCTTCTGTCATATCTCACAAGAAGGACGCCTTTGTCCTCACTGTATTTTTCATAAAGCGCTAAAGCTTTTTCAGGATCGCTTCTATATAAAGATGAGAAACAATAGGAAAAGGCCATATAATAACCGCTGTATAAAAAACGTTCATCTTCATTGTTTGCACATGCCATGAACGCTGCAAAGTTTGCTTCCTGTTCACTCGCAAGTCCCAGACGATGAGCTGCTTCATGACACATATAGTAAGGAAGCTGCACATCTGCGGCATGAGCACAGACACTTGCTTCACCATCAAGCGGCATAAACATCCCGACGATATCGTTATACAAGAGGTAATCACCGATCAAAGAAAAACTCTTGACCCTGGCATCAGATCCTTTGAAGATCGGATAATTGTCCTCGATGTTTTTATAAGCCTTTCCTGCAATCTCTCCTGTTTGGTATACGTCATAATCTTTAAGATGATACTCTTCATCTCTGTCCATCTTTACAGATAATTCACCGGCTTTTAACAGATAGTATTCACAGGCATCATTCAGCTGTTCGACACTGTATTGTTTCACATCGAGGTCGATATAAGCAGAAAGATCCGGTGCATAGTGGTTCAGCATCCACCCGTATACCGCAATAAAGCACGATATGGAAACGATCAGGAAAACGTCACATGCCCATTTGAGGAATTTCTTTTTTCTGATCGAAACAATGAGACTTACTATCGCAAGGATGATCAGAAGGACCATCAGGATATCCCAAACAGAAAAAGGAAAGATACCGGTTATAGTACTGAGCGATCCTATCCACTTCTTCGAAATGTTTCTGTAAGTCGGAAAGAAAAGATCAGGAAAGCTTTTAAAGAGCAACATCCCCAATCCATCCAATACAAACAGCAATGCTCCAATGATCAGCTTTTTCACTTCTTAAAGTATACCAATTATCGAAACCGCATTATCAATAATATCTAATCGATCATAAACATGATCGTTATTTCACATTTACAGGATCAATTCAATAAAATATAGATATAGATGAGGTTGGCACTATGAAAAGTTTGATTAAATCATTACTTACAGTTTTTATGATTGCCTGTCTTTTTGGCTGTTCTCAAACAAAGACTCTACAAAGATTGGGCGAAGAAGTCTATGTATATGCAGGCTTTGAGATCCCTTCTGCTTTAGGAAAGCCCGGATTCAAAGTAGATGAATTAAAGGAAAAGAGAAGGAAAGATGTCAAGGATATGGCTGATGATATCAGCAACTATGCGGATGCCCTGGTATTCATGGAAAACAAGTCTTCAAAAGGCTCTGATAAGAGGATGTATGTAAACAGCTTCATCACGCTCTTGAACGGCGACTACGAAGAGATCGATCCAATAGTTTTATATAATGCCGATCAATATGACAGAGATATATCCTATTATCTGTTAAGCATCAAAGCCAATGGAAAGTATTATCTGCTCGATCCGTTTTCAGTCCTTGATGAAAAGTATCAGTGGCTGGAAGGCTATGATCTTGAAAAAGGGTCGTTTGATTCCAAAGAAGAACTTATGGATGCCGTAAACAGCGGCTGCCCATATGATTTCATCAGATCTTTCTATACACCTAAAGATGCTGACGGGAATCCTTTAGCTGTAAAGATGCAGGACGATGATCTTTTTTATTCGTTCAATGGATTCGATTTCCTTTTGGATTATGGCCTCCCGAAACTTGATAAAGAAGATATAGATGATCTGATGAATACTTTGAACAGCAAGGATTATGAAGCTGTTAAAAACAAGATAGAAACGATACCTGATGCAATAACTTTCGTCAAGAAATGTGGATTCAAGGCTTCAAAGATGAACAGTCTGGTAGAAACCAGCGAATACAATGGAGGAGATGTAGGGAATATCTGTTATCGGGATGACAACTTCTTCTATACGATCTCAGGAGTTGAATCTCTGATATTAAAAGAAGGTCAATGCACCTCAACAAGCACCCTGCTCAAATATCTGCTTGACGATGATTATGAGGAATTCGGTTATGTAAACATGTGGTGCGAAAGCAAGGATTCCCCTGACGGGCTCGACGGACATGCGATCAATTACTTCAAGGATAACGGTAAGTACTATCTTGTAAGTCCTTCGTATTATTTAAGTGGTGACAACGCCTGGGAAAGCAACAAAGAATTGTGGCACGGATTTGAAAGCGCAGAAGAGATGGTACAGAAACTGAATGATTCTTACTATCCTATCGGAAAACAGGTGATGTCGCTGGCTTATACATATGATGGAGTATATTGCGTAGGAGATATCAATGGCAGAGGAGAAAACTGCACAGTCCTGGTTCCGACAGGTTCTGAAGTCAAGGCCTGCATCGGCAGAGCCTATGATTATGCACAACCTAAACATCCGACTTCACAGGAATATGTCATAGGTATTGAAATTAAAAATTAATCACAGTTAGGAGAACAAATGAAAACAGCTTACTACAATGGAAAGATCTATACAGGAAACGGATTTGTTGAAGCCTTTATCGTGCAGGATGGCGAATTTTCCAAAACCGGTTCAAATGATGAGATACTCGGAATTGAAACAGATGAGAAAATCGATCTAAAAGGCAAGTTCGTCTGTGCCGGTTTCAATGATTCACATATGCACCTGCTCAACTATGGTCAATCCTTACTGATGGCCAAATTGAATGAACATACTTCATCTTTGAAAGAGATGCTGGAATATCTAGAGAAGTTTATTTCTGAAAAAGAAATAAATGAAAAGACCTGGATCGCCGGAAGAGGCTGGAATCAGGATTACTTCACCGATGCCGACCGGATGCCTTCCAAGAAAGATCTTGATGCGATAAACAAAGATATACCGATCGTGCTCACCAGGGCATGCGGACACGTCTGTGTTGTCAACTCCAGGATCCTGGAGTTGGTCGGGATAGATGAAAACACAATAGCTCCTGAAGGAGGCTCCATTGATTTTGAAAACGGCATTCTCTGCGATAATGCGATTGAAGTTCTGCAGAAATTCAAACCGCTTCCTGACAAGGAAGAAATAAAGAAGATGCTCATATCCGGAGCAAGATCACTAAACAGCTTCGGCATCACCTCGTCACAGTCAGATGACTACTGCGTATTCAGAGAGATCCCGTTTGAAACCGTAAACGAAGCATATAAGGAACTTGAAACAAGCGGCGAACTGACTGTCAGAGTATATGAACAGTCAAACTTCGACAAGATCGAAGAACTTCAAAGATTCATCGATCAGGGAAACATCACCAAAACAGGTACAAAGATGTTTAAGATCGGACCTTTAAAGATGCTGGGAGACGGATCCCTTGGCGGCAGGACCGCACATTTAAGTGATCCTTATCATGATGATCAAAATGAAAAAGGCTTCAATCTGTTCTCAGATGAACAGATGAATGCAATGATCGATCTGGCCAACAGGAACGACATGCAGGTGGCAGTCCACGCCATCGGTGATGCCTGCCTTGATCAGGTGCTCAATGCTATCGACAAAGCCTTGAAGGATCATCCAAGAGAAGACCACAGACACGGCATCGTCCACTGTCAGATCTCCAGAGCTGATCAGCTTGAAAGGATGGAGAAACTGAAGCTGCACATCTATGCCCAGTCGATCTTCCTTGATTATGACAATCATATCGTCGAACAAAGAGTAGGCAAAGAGCTTGCTTCAACCAGCTACAACTGGAAGACGCTGATGGATAACGGACTGACGGTCTCCAACGCTTCTGATGCCACAGTTGAGATCCCTCATCCCCTTAAAGGCATTGAGTGTGCTGTGACCAGGACTTCAATCGACGGCACAGGACCATATCTTCCTGATCAGGCATTCTCTGTCAAGGAAGCGATCGATTCCTTTACGATCAATTCTGCCAAAGCAAGTTTTGAAGAAGACTATAAGGGACTGATAAAAGAAGGTTATCTTGCAGACTTCGTGATACTGGATGAAGATCCATTTACGATCGATAAATCCTCCATCCATAAAATAAAGGTCCTAAAGACCTATCTCAATGGAAAATGCGTATATGAAAACAATGGACCGTTCTAGAACGGTCCATTATCATTGTCATCGTAGAATTGTCCACTCTGTTCATAAGGAGGGCGGAAATCCATGTAGCGATCATTGGCTGAGAGATTTTTGATGATCATATTGGAAACGACAAACAGCACGATGATGAAGGCAACGAAATAGTAGCTTATGTATTCTGAGTTGATCGTCGCGATATAGTCATATGCACCATGGATAAGTACCGGCACGAGTACCGACAGGAAGGCAAACATCTTCGATCTTGAACGATCACCGCGGCATGAATACATCTTGGAAGCGGAATAGAACACACCCATGAAGACGCCGAAGCAGGCATGACCCGGGATAGCTGTGAAGGCTCTGACGACTGCGTTGGTCAGTCCATAGTGCATGACATAGCTGATGTTCTCCCACAAGGCAAAGCCCAGAGAAACGAAAGTCGCATAGACCAGACCGTCAAAGATGCAGTTGAATTCTACAGATCTCCAGGTATTCCTTTTAAGCACGAAATACTTGGCACCTTCTTCAGAGACGGCAACACAGACAAAATAAAGCAGCACTCTGTACAAGGTCGTATCATAATCCACAAAATTATAAAGGATGTTGCTGGAGATGCGTTCCAGAAGCAAAGCGATCTGGGTGGAGACTATACCTGCCAGTACAAGCCTTCCCAAAAGCATCGGAGTCTCCTTCTCCAGCCTGTCTGATCTGTAGACCCTGATCAGAAGGAATATAGCCGGTATGACTGCTGCTGCAATCAGAATGGCATTATATGTAAGAAACGGTGATACAAGAAAATAGAACATGATCGATCTCCTTTCAGTTATTCTCTGATCATTTTTATATGTTCGATACCGTCAAGATAGAACGGTTCCGATACCTGCCTGAAACCAAGCTTTTCATAGAATTCCTGTACATAAGTCTGAGCTTCGAGCGTGATCCTGTCTTTGTGCAGATCATTCTTGCAGACTCTGATCGCCTCATTCATGATCTCTGTTCCCAGGCCCTTTCTTCTGTCTATGGCTATGACCCTGCCGATCTTGGCGTGGTCATCACAGTCAATGATCCTGAGATAGGCCTTGATCCTTTCACCATCTTTCAGATACAGATGTAAAGCTCCCTGATCCATGTCGTCTATCTCTTCATAAGGACAGTTCTGTTCCACTACAAAGACATCAACCCTGGTCTTTAAGATCATATACAGTTCATCATTGCTCAGATCATTAAATCTTTTTACCAGCAATTCCATACAATATGATTGTATCTGAAAAATTCCCTTAAATAAAACTTTAATTCTTTTTATGCATATCGATCCTGTAAGTATTAAAAGGATCTTGAAATCCTTCAGCTCACTTCAAGCTTCTTTTCTAACGATTCATTTTCAACATGATGCTTTCATGCATCATTATATTTATTCAACTCCGGTGACCGGTATCTGATATCTTTTGACCTTCTTTTTAAAGGTGAACAGGAATGGAGATAATGAATTGATCCTGAATCTCAAATAGTTTCCTGCAAGTTCAGCTGGGATCAGTTCAACTTTTCCATCTTTCTTCAAATGCAATACAAAGTATTCCATATCGCCTTCCTGTATGAAGCCGTCAGGCACTTCAACCGATACAAGGATATTGCCTTTTGTCAGCTGGGCTGATCTTTCACCATCATCATCTTTGATCCTGATATCAAGTTCCAAAGCAAAATAACCAAGGCCGTCATTTTCCTTCATGGCGTTTTTCAGTATCTCAAGATCAGCTTCAGATACTTCTCCGCCATAAAAATAGCACAAACTACCTGCAGGATAATCAACCACATCTTCAAGATCACCTTCAAATATCAATGCAGCAGGCGAAGCAGGGATCTTCATGTCTACAGCATTTCCGGCTGGAATTTCCGCATAGCTTCTGTCTGTTTTGATCGTGTAATTCTCGTTGTTGGTCCTGTTATAGAAGATGGAAGTGTCAAGATAATCCATATCTTCTGTTACCAGCTCATTTGAAAGTTCATAATAGCTGTCTTTACTCTTGACCATATCCATTGCCGGTTTTGGATAATGCGGACCAATGATCTCGGAAAGGTTGGAGAAAAGGGTCGCCAGATGGAACAGCGGTGCTGATCCATACCCTTCCTGTGCTGCTGCACCGGCAAGCGAGCCATCAACATAACCGTTATCATAGGCTGTTTCAAATGCCCCATACATTTTTATGCCTGTTTCTTCATCAACCTCATAGATGCAGTTGAAATAATCTTTGAATTCTTTCGCATCTACAGCTTCTTTTTGACTGTATGCGATATCATATGCCAGATGATAGCCGATTATTTTTCCAACTCTTTGAATGATCTGCAGATAGTCATCCACAACCTCTTCGTTGATCTTCCTGGTGCCGCCTTCTTCCAAGGTGAACAATCCTTCAAAATTGAACAGTGAAGCGACATCATCGATCTGCATCGGGATATCCAGATCGTAATTCTCGCCATATTCAAAATCCAATATCGTATTGAAATCTTTACTGACTATCGGACCCAGAAGCTGCAATAGCGGTTTAAGATTTGTTTGGGCAAGTTCAATAAATCTTGTACATACTGCTGGTTTTTCTGTTTCGCCAAAGGATGATTCGTATGTCGAGATCAGACCTTCAGTCACATCATTATACAGTTCGTTTTCTACGCCAGGATCACCAATAAGGGCAAGGATCTTGATCAGCAGCATATAATCGCCCATAATGCTTTCTTTAAACGCATTAAAGGAATTTACTAAGGTATCTATTTCCGTTTCACTTAGATCAAAATAGAAGCATAAAACGTTGCCCAGATTTGTCTGATAATCCGCATACCTTTCCCGCGTTGTCGTTTCGCTGATCAGTTTTATCAGGCTTTCAAAATACTCTGTTTCTTTTATCTCTTTCGCATACGCAAAACCAGCGCCAGAGTCATCGATAGAAAAGATCCTTCCGGTGATGATCTTGTCAGGATCACCGATCGGGTATATCTCGCCGGTGCGGTACATTTCCCACTGAGCAGGATAAAGATAAGTGATCGGATCATTGCAGTTGATCACATGATGAATATTTCCATACTGTACAGATTTATCGTTTACGGCAGCCGGCGTTTCAAAACAATAGGCATAG
>JAFWKS010000448.1 GCA_017511325.1 Erysipelotrichaceae bacterium | reverse complement strand
CCTTACCTTGTCTGGGCAGGAATACTGATCGTGCTGCCGATGCTGATCATCGTATTCTATGCTTTCTCAACACAGGGCAACAGTCTGATACCGGTCAAACTGACATTGGAAAACTTTGCGCGCTTCTTCTCGGATTCGATCTTTGTGGAAGTACTGCTGCGCAGCTTGAAACTGGCGATCATTACAACGATCATCTGCATCCTCATTGGTTATCCGGCAGCTTACTTTATTGCCAAGCTGACGCCGAACAACCAGTCGGTCGCTGTCTTGCTTGTAACTTTGCCGCAGCTTATAAACATGCTGGTAAGAACCTATGCCTGGAGAGGGATCCTGCTTGAATCTCCATTCTCCCCTGAAGTAAAAGTCTATATCGGCATGGTATACAACTTCCTGCCGTTTATGATCTTGCAGATCTATACATCACTTTCGAAGATGGACCCATCTTTGATCAGTGCTGCCAATGACCTTGGCTGTGACAACCGCATGGCATTCCTCAAGGTCACATTGCCGCTGAGTGTTCCGGGCATTATTTCCGGTATCACACTGGTATTCCTGCCGGCGGTATCAAGTTTCTTTATTCCAAAACTTCTGGGCGGCGGTTCCTATGTCCTGGTCGGTAATCTGATCGAAAACTATTTCGTCACGACCGGTGACTGGAACTTCGGTTCAGCGATCTCGCTGATCATGGCGGTCATCATCCTGATCTCCATGTATTTCACCAGAAAGTTTGATTATGATAAGGAGGCCATCTGATGAAGAAGAGATCGTGGTTTTCTAAAATCTATTTATTCCTGATCCTGGCGTTCTTCTATCTGCCGATCGTGTATGTCGTGCTGTTCTCATTCAACGCTTCGCGATCCTTGACGAATTTTACCGGTTTCTCATTGCAGTGGTATCAGAAGATGTTTGCCACCAGAGAGATGATGGAATCGATCTATTATTCAACGATCATTGCGGTCATTGCGACTGTTGTCTCGACAATCGTCGGAACGATCGTTGCGATCGGTCTTTCAAAATCAAGCAGGCTTGTCAAGGAAGTCGTCACACAGGTAAACAATCTGCCAATGCTCAATCCGGATATCGTCACGGCGATCGGATTCATGCTGTTCTTCTCGACGCTCAATATTCCGACCGGTTTTGGCACTCTTCTGCTGGCGCATATCGTCTTCTGTATCCCGTATGTCATCCTTTCGGTCATGCCGAAGCTAAGACAGCTGGATGAAAATGTGGCAGAAGCAGCTTTGGACTTAGGATGTACACCATTCCAGGCTTTATACAAGGTCATCATCCCGCAGATCAAGGAAGGCATCATCTCCGGTGCACTTGTAGCCTTCACGATGTCCTTCGATGACTTCGTAATATCCTACTTTACGACTGGTCCGGGTATCAATAATATCTCGACCTATGTCTATGCAACGACCAAGCGTATCAACCCGAGCGTCAATGCACTATCGACAATCATTGTCGTTGCGATTACAATTATTTTGATTATTACTAACGTATTGCCTATGATCAAGGCAAGGAGGAAAAATGATGAAGAAATTGCTTAGTTTATTATTCGTGCTGGTAATACTTGCCGGCTGCGGCAGCCAGAAATATGATGCTGGTGAAGTTCAGATCTTCTTACCTGGTGAATATATTTCCGATGAAGTTATCAGAAATTTTGAAAAAGAGACCAGTATCAAGGTCAGCATCACGACATTCGATTCCAATGAATCGATGTATACCAAGCTGCTTGGCGGTACAGTCTATGACATCATTATTCCTAGTGACTATATGATCGAAAGGCTGATCTCAGAAAAGATGATCCAGAAGATCGACAAGAGCAAGATCCCTAATATGGATCAGCTCTATTCGCAGGTCTTGAATATGGACTTCGATCCAAACAATGAATATTCAATCCCTTATTTCTGGGGCAATGTCGGTATCTGCTACGATTCAACACTGATCGATCCAAACGATGTTGAAACACAGGGCTGGAACGTCTTGAGAAATACCAAATATAAAGGCATGATCTACATGTATGATTCGATCAGAGATTCATTCATGATGGCTGAAAAAGCTTTAGGCTATTCTATGAATACTGACAATCCTGATGAGCTCAATGCCGCATATGAATGGCTGATCGACATCGCCAAGAATATGGAGCCTGCTTATGTAACGGATGAAGCTATCGATGGTCTGGCTAATGGCGAAAAGGCCATGGGCATGATGTATTCCGGCGATGCTGCATATATCAATGTCGAAAATGAAAACATGGCTTACTGGGCACCGGCAGAAGGAACAAACTACTTCGTAGACGCCATGGTCATTCACAAGGATGCCAAGAACGTTGAGAATGCCTACAAGTTCATGAACTACATCATTGATTATGAACCGCAGCTGGAAAACTCTGTCTTTGTCGGCTACAGTTCAGTCAACGAACGTGCTTTGAAGGATCTCTCATCTGTTGGTGGTGAATTCGAAGGAATCGATGCTTATATCCCTAGAGATATGAGTGTTAACGACGAAGTCTTCCACAACAACGAGGAAGTACTCAAAACTATCTCTGAACTCTGGGTCAAGGTCAAGAATACCAAATAATGAGACTGGTAGTTCAAAGAGTAAATAAAGCTGAATGTAAAGTAGAAGACCATATAACCGGCAGTATCGATGTCGGTTATATGGTTTTAGTTGGTTTAGGGTTAAATGACGATGAAAAGATCGTTGAGAAAATGGCTGAGAAGCTGAATAAATTGAGGATCTTCTCTGATGAAAACGACAAGATCAACCTTTCTATTCATGACGTTAACGGAAAGATCCTTTCGATCTCACAGTTTACCCTTTATGCCAACTGTGCCAAAGGCAACCGTCCAAGCTTTACGGATGCCTTAGGCGGTGATAAGGCCAGAGAACTCTATCGGTATTTTAATGAATGCTTAAGAAAACTTGACATTGAAGTTGAAGAGGGCATCTTTGGAGCCGATATGAAGATCAGCCTTACAAATGACGGACCTGTTACAATAATCTTGGATAGTGAGGATTTATGGTAGAAAACTACGGACTGAATGATATCGTGCAGATGAAGAAGGATCATCCCTGCAGGAAATCACATTACTGGAAGATCATCAGAATGGGCGTTGATATCAAGATCAAATGCGAAGGCTGTCAGGCTGTGGTCATGATGGAGAGACCGGAGTTTGAACGCAAATGCAAGAAGATCATCCAGAAAGCAGAAGAAAGCAATGATTAAGGCGCTTATTTTTGATTATGACGGAACATTGTCAAACCGAAGCGAAAGTGTCTACTGTTTTTATAATGAATATCTGAGACCGTTTGTTCCGCAGCTGGATAATGTTGAATACGAAGCCCTGCTGCAGGATCTCATGTATTACGATGTCAATGGCATATGTTCCTTTGAACAGAGAATGCCGCCCTTTATGGCGAGATACGGTCATCTTTTTCCTGAAGGTTTTGAAGAACAGTTCAGAAGAAACTTCATCGACAAGACCTGGTCCTATAATGTTCTGAAAGAAGAAACGCTTGAAGTTATTGAAAAACTGAAAGGGCAATATAAACTGGCTGTTCTGTCGAATGGCAGTTCAACCGTTCAGCACAACAAGATCGATCATGTAGATATTGGCAAATACTTCGATGAAGTGATCGTAAGCGGTGATATCGGAATACATAAGCCGGATGTCAGGATCTTTGAATATACCCTGGAAAAACTGAGAGTGAAGGCTGATGAAGCCTTGATGATCGGCGATGTCTATTCGACCGATATAGCGGGAGCGATCAGAGCCGGCATAAAGACGGTATGGATGGTGCAGGATCAGGAAAGACCGGCATTGTCATACAAGGGATATCGTATCCGCAATCTTAGAGAAATATTTGAAATACTGGAAAGGGAAGCAAATGAACATACTGATAAGCAATGATGACGGCATCAATTCAGCCGGATTGAAAAGCCTGGCGAGAGTATTCAGCAGATTGGGCAATGTCTATGTAGTGGCACCGGAAGGCGAGAGAAGTTCCAATTCCCATCATTTAACCTGTGTGGGAAAGACCAGAGTCGAGAAAAGAGAACTGGAAAACGTTGCGGAAGCCTATGCCTTATGGGGAACACCTGCCGACTGCATATACCTTGGCCTTGATTTTCTGTTCAAGGACAGGATCGATCTTGTGGTCTCCGGCATCAATATCGGACTTAATGTCTCAACAGACATCATCTATTCAGGCACGATCGCAGCTGCCAGAGAAGCCTATATTCACAGAATCCCTTCGCTTGCCGTAAGTATCGATAGCGACAGGGATGCGGATTTCGCTACAGCCGCCGAATATGCTCTGCTTATAGCCGGGAAGTATCTGCAGGATGAAAAAAGAAACGATTACTTTCTGAATATCAATGTTCCAAACCTCAAAATGGCAGAAGTGAAGGGCATCAGAGTCTGCAAGAACATGGCTGTTCTTCACTATGACAACAACCTTTCCATGATAAATGAAGAGGGAATCAGCTATATCAAGATCAATGACGTAATCGTCAGCGTCGATTATGATCCGGAAGATCTTGAATGTGACTTTTCAGCAGTCAAAAAGGGTTATGTAGCCGTTTCACCGCTGTATAACTATCATATTCATCAGGAATACCTCAAACATGTGGAAAAAATGCTGTAAAACAGCGATTTTTCTTGAAAACAGAAAGCAAAAAATATATAATAATCAAGCATCGATATACCATAGACAGTAACGGCGATATGCTTAATAATGTTACCGAGGTTAATCAGAATTGATTTTTTAACCTGTGTCTATGTGATACAGGTTTTATTTTTATGAGTATATGGGTGTTAGAAAGAGGAAGCATGAATAAAGCTGTATTAAGTAACAAGCAGGCTGTCGTAGCTGAGATTACTGACAAGATCAAGAACTCTGATTCGACTATCGTCTGCGAGTATCGTGGCCTTAGCGTTGCTGAAGTAACAGAACTAAGACGCAGCTTGAGAGCCGAGGATGTTGAATTCAAGGTTTACAAGAACACCATGTTTGAAAGAGCATGTGATGACTGCGGTTTCAAAGATCTGAAAGACGCTCTTGCCGGTCCAAATGCCTTTGCGTTCTCCAAAGACGCAACTGCACCAGCCAGAGTCTTAGCTAAGTTCGCGAAGAAGCACAAAGCTCTAGTACTTAAGAAAGGTATCGTTGAAGGCAAAGTTGTCGATGAAGCTACTGTTAAAGAACTTTCATTACTGCCTAACCGTGACGGTATGCTGTCTATGTTACTGAGCTGTCTGCAGTCACCTGTAAGCTCATTCGCAAGAGTCGTCAAGGCTGTTGCTGAAGCTAAGGAGGCTACAGCACCGGTTGCAGAAACCAAGGCTGAAGCACCAGCTGCCGAAGCTAAGGAAGAAGCAACTGCAAAGGAAGCAGCACCTGTAGAAGCTGCAAAGCAAGAGGCACCTGCAAAGGAAGCCAAAGAAGAAGCAGAAGTAAAAGCTGCTGAATAAAGAAAGGGAGAAAAATTATTATGGCAAAATTATCACATGATGATATCTTAGCTTACTTAGAAGAAGCAAGCATCTTAGAGTTAAACGATTTAGTAAAAGCAATCGAAGAAAAATTCGGCGTTACTGCTGCTGCTCCAGTAGCCGTTGCAGCTGCACCAGTTGAAGAAGCTGCTGCCGGCCCATCTGTCGTATCTGTTATCTTATCTGCATTTGGTGACAGCAAGACTGCCGTTATCAAGGTCGTCAAGGAAATTACAGGCTTAGGCTTAGTTGAAGCTAAGGGTGTAGTTGATAAGTGTCCAAGTCCAATCAAAGAAAATATTAGTGTAGAAGAAGCTGAAGAAATCAAGAAGAAATTAGTTGACGCAGGAGCTACTGTCGAAATCAAATAATTAAATGACTCATTATTATACGGATAATAAAGATCTGAGTTCCGATCAAAAGGAATTCGCATATTATTTCGATAATGAGGTTTTCCGTTTCACTACCGATAACGGTGTCTTTTCCAAGAAAAGCGTAGATTACGGTAGTTATATCTTAGTAAAAAGTATTTATAAGAAGGATTTGGGAAGCACATTGCTGGATCTTGGCAGCGGGTACGGTCCGATCGGCATCATTCTCAAGAGGTTCAATCCTGACCTTGAGGTCGAGATGGTCGACGTGAATTCAAGAGCAGTGAAGCTGTGTGAACTGAATAATTCGAACAATGCAACAGATATTAAAGTCCATTTATGCGATGACATTCT
>JAFWKS010000447.1 GCA_017511325.1 Erysipelotrichaceae bacterium | reverse complement strand
TATCTCTAAAAAACGTATATAAAAGAACCAGCTCTTTATCCTCGTAAACTGTAAAATCATCGATCTCATTGATATAGATATCACTTTTTTTATTGCTCATCCTGCTGAAATCTACTTTCTGTGACATCAGCTGATAAGTCAGTTCCTCACTATAGCCGTCATTGTCGAGTTCTTTAACCTTATTCTGATTTTCGATGCTCAGATCATTTTTCACATCATCGACAGTTCTGTTTATGCTTAGAAGGTCGTTTCCATCTCTGTCAATAAAATCATTTTCATTCAGCCTATCATCGAACGCGAGCGTACAGAACTCCCTGAAACCGATGATATCTGTTTCGCCATCGATCATGAAACTGACTTTTCCTTCACAGTAGCCCAGCATGCTCGGATATTTCTTGAGCCCCAGATCCTGCAACATATAATCCTTGAGTTCCTCATCTCTGCTGATGATGATCAGATCTTCAGGTATTTCTATATCACCATAGAATTCAATGATCTCGTTCTTATCGCCGACATTGAAATACTGTATGAATGTGCCGTCAAAATAATCAAGAAAATCATCAATGTATTCGATCTGTTTCTTGCAATGGGCACAATCTGCAGAAACGACTTCAACGATCAGCTTGTCATGATCTTTCAGGTTTATCGGATTGCCGTTGATATCATGGAGCTCTTTTTCATATACATCCTTATAAAGCATCTTGCACTGATAATTGGCATAATCCTTGTTGCCGTTGGCTTTGCGTATCCTATACTGAGTAGCACTGTCCAAAGCGGAAAAAATAAAAATATCCTTTACAGGATCTACGTATTCGATTTCATCTTTTACAGTTTCTTCTTTTGGCTTGCAGCCAAAAACAAGAAAGATCATTAATAAAAGAACTAGCTTTTTAATCATTCAGCAATTCAAACAGGCTCTGTTTTCTGTTTTCCATATCCGAGTATCCAAGTTCATACAGATCGATCAGCTGTTCCTTCGTACCGCCGATCCTTGTAACTTTCGATTCCTTGCTTGGAAAAGCGAATACAGCTTTTTTCTGCTCGGAAAGGCTCTTAATGAGTTCTATCTGCTTGTTATAGTTAAGGTGTCTTATTTCGTAATCTTTAGAGATCTGATCGCATTGCGGATACATGAGCTTCATCAAAGTAACGATCGATTTTTTGGCCGGCTTGCGGACATAATTCTCCGGCTTAGTCGTTATGATCAGGAATTTTTCACAACCGTCTTCTATAGCTTTTTCGATCGGGATCATCTTTGTGATACCGCCGTCAAAGTATTCCTTGTCGCCTATTTTTACAAGTTTACCTAATATAGGCAAAGATGCTGCTGCCTTAAGATGATCGATGCTCATATCTCTGGTGCTGATGAAGATAGTCTTGCCTAAGGAAAGATCATATAGGCCGATATATCCTTCACGGTCAAGATCCTTTAAAGGACCAAGATCCATATGATTTTCCTTCACCAGGATCTGATTGAAAAGGAAATCGTAATCTACGATCTTTCCTGAACGAAGGATCCCGGGCAGAAACAGATAACGCTTGTCAGTCACGCATTTCGTTGAACAATCATAGAGGAATTTCTGGTCTTTCATCAGGTAGCCGCATAAATAAAAAGCGCCTGAAGAGATTCCATAGCTACTTGTAAATTCTATACCGTTATCGACTAACCAAGTCAGTGCACCGGCAGTATAGGCGCCTCTCATTCCGCCGCCTTCCATGACCAGTGCTATCTTCTTATCTAGCATGACTTAATTTTATTATTTATATTTTTTTTGTGCAATAATTAGGACATGAGAAAAAAATTCAGTATTTATCTAAATGCGCCTATCACGATGGCCTTTGTCTCGATATGCATAATTGCCCTCAGTCTTGATTATCTGACTAACGGAAGATCAACGATGCTGGTGTTTTCTACCTATGGTTCTTCATGGCTCAATCCGATGACATATGTCAGGCTGGTTTTCCATGTATTCGGTCATGGCGGAGTCAGCCATCTGATCTCAAATATGCTCTATATCCTGCTTTTAGGACCGATCCTGGAAGAAAAGTATTATGACAGGCTGATCATGGTCATCCTGGTGACAGCCCTTACCACGGGGATCGTACACAATCTGATCCAGCCTCATGTTTTGCTTCTTGGCGCAAGCGGTGTCGTCTTCGCCTTTATCCTTCTGGCTTCAGTCACCGGCAAGGAACGCGGTATACCGATCACGCTGATCCTGGTTGCGATACTCTGGCTTGGCCAGGAATTCTATCAGGGCTTTACGGCAGCTGACAACATCTCCCAACTTACTCATATCATCGGCGGTGTATCCGGTGCGATCATGGGTATGATCTACAAGCACAAATAAAAAGCTTATTTGCGATAGTAGCGGTAATAAGCTTCATCTTTATCTTCATCGATCTCCACACTTTCTTCATACAGATAGAAAGTGTTTTTATTATACAGTTCCAAAAAATCCTTGATGTTCATGCCGTAATGAGATCCTTCGAAATAACGGTATACTTTATCGTTTTTCAAAATAAAAAGATCCTTACCATTGCCGGTAATGATATCACCTTCTCTTAAGTAGCCAATAGCTTCATTAATATCATTGAGTTTCTGCATGATCTGATTCTATATCTTATTCTATAAAGTGTAAAAATGGGTACACAAAAAGTATACTT
>JAFWKS010000041.1 GCA_017511325.1 Erysipelotrichaceae bacterium | reverse complement strand
GCTGTCTTGCCAGCTTTCTCTTTTCTGCCTTTGTCATCAGCTCAACCGGTTTTCCAAGATAGCTGATATCATCTTCGAAGAACATATAACTCGTGTCGAGTTCCTCTTTCTTCAGATTATTCTTTGCACTTTCCATATCCGCCTTGGCTACGACTTTTCTGTACAGCGCTTCTAATCTTTCTCGCGGAATAACATAGTCATCATCGTCGGTTTCTTCAGTAAAAAACCGTTTTTCATCCTTGATTCTTGGATTGTAATGCGTGATTCTTTTTCTCCTGTGGAACTTAAGAATAGTAAGCAGATATCCCGGCACAGTTTCACCGTTAATGCCTTTGATGCCAAGATAGGCTCCGCCAAGCGTTCCAAAGAGAACGATCGTTATGGCTGTTCCATACGGAATGGAGAATTTTTTGTAGAACAGATACAGCAAAAGACCGATGATTCCGCCAATGACGATCCCTTCCGCCAGGTTTTTTATCTGAAACGTGTAGCTGCCGATGTTGAAATCAAACTCTGTATTCATCGGTATCGGCAATACCTGATAGTCTTCCTCTTTTCTGCTCATGTTTTCCTTTCCCGGCATCTGGCTACAAATGATTAGATCTTCATTCCAGAGCCGAATACATAGTCTCCATTGATGCCTGTTACAGTTACTGATACGCGGTCTCCGATATTAAGCTCCGCATGCCCTGTTGTTGATTTAAGATGCACAGATGCATTTACACCTACATTAAGTTTGCAGGTATAGATGTTCTTGGCTTTGTTGAAACTTTTGACATATCCGATAAATGTATCGCCTTCTCTGATATCCGGCATCATCATCGAGCCATCGTTGAGAATGCCTGATATCTTCAAAGTGACTTTGTCCCCTTCGATCGTGACTTTTTTGATCCTGACTTCCATCAGATCGCCCGCTCTGTACAGATCCCTGCAATCATCGCAATACTGATCCGAGATGTTGTAAGAATCAATCCTGTATTCACATCCCATGCATTCAACGACCGCAAAGTCTTGTGCGACCATGAGGACATGTGCATTAGCGTGCCTTTCCGGCCGCGGGTAGTTCGGGTCGTCCATATCTCTGTCAAAGAAATAATGTTTTCGGAGTTTGGCTAGCGCTTCAACACGGTCTCCATAACCGACGATTTTGTCTTCTCCCTTGAAGCTTCCTTCTTCGACAGGGTTTTTCACAACGGCTTTAACAACCACAGGGCAATAGGATCCGAGCATTTCGCGAGCGTTTCTCTGGATCTTCAGCAGTTTTTCCTCTTTGGAAAGCTCATCGAAGTTGTTGCCCATGTTCCATGAACTCTGGAAATATGCGGAATGCGGCACAATGATCCGAATACCGTTCCACAGCACATCAACCAGAACTCTTTCCGATTCGATCCTGACTCCTGCTACTTCGCCATATATGACCCTGCCTTCCTCTTTGTTCTGCATAAGACGGTCATAGAGGATTTCACTACGGTTCTTTTTCTTCTCGATCAGATCAAGCAGATCATCTGATGCATCAGCGACAATCTCGCTGTTTATGATCTGCCGGTTCTGCCTTTTTTCTTCGTAGTAGGCTTCCTTGTCGTCAAGCGCTTCCTCAATCGGTTCTTTGTTCACAACCGGGGCTTTTTCGGCCGGTTTTACGGCTGTTTTGTTTTCAGTTTCTGATTGCCCGCTTTTCTTCCGTTCATCTGTTTTCGGGGCTTTTTTGGGCTTTTGTGATGCTTCTGAGAGTTCTTTTTTCTCTACGTCCTTTTTTTCAGCATCGGTTTCTCGGACCATAAACGGTCTGTCATTTTCCTGCGATCTGTTGTCAGACATATTTTTCTCCTTGTCAGTCGTATAAGGCTGAATCTTCTTTTTCGTTTTTCGGTGTACTAACTTTCTTCTTACGGCCTGTACCGCTTTCCTTGGCATTTACCGGTGTTTTGTCCTTGCCGGGTTTTTCATTTTTGCTTTCCGTGTCCTTTGCGGTCTGTTTTTTTCTGACCGGTTTCAGGACATTCTTTTCTTCGCTGCTTTCAAGTTTCACAACCTCCTTTGTTTCCGCGTCGATATATCTTCCCTGTTCATCCTTTATTGCGCCAAGGCACATGATCAGGTCATCTGCTGTTTCTTTAGGCTTCTTATTGTCATCTTTGGGATCGGAGTAAAGGATCCATGGATCGATATTGAGCGGTTTAATGTTGTCGGTGTAGGAAACTTCAGGACACTTCCTGTCAAGCAATTCGGGGTTCTGACTCCATGGCAGCGTATTGGCAACATAAGCCCCTGCCCCGTGTCTTTTGATCAGTACCTTATCTTCCATGTTCCCGATCTCGTCCGGGGAAAGCAGATAGGTCTCGATCGAGGAAACACTCATCGTTCCATCATCCGGTATCTGCCCGAAGAAGGTGTTTCTGACGGTGTGGGTCTCGTTCTGCGTTGTTGTCATGCCGCAGGCTTTGGCGACAAATTCGTTGGTTGCAGCATCATTCGAACCAAGGCACAGCAACGTCGAACAGTTGGATACGATCGCATCTCTTCCATAGATTCCGTAGATTCCTTCTAACTGCGAGTAGTATTGGGCGATGATAACGTTCCAGATCTTTCTTTTTCTTGCATCGGACATGACCGTTGCAAAGTCTTCCTCGCTTCCGGTGATAACGCCCAGCGATGCAAATTCATCCATCAGACACATGACCGGAATACAGCGGTTTCTTCTTCCTTCTGCCGTAGCGGCGACAGCCTCTTCGTCGTAATTTCGCTGCGCATCCCGGTAAAAGAACGAGAAGAACAGCGAAGCGATCGGTTTATAGATGGAAGTGTTATCTGGAATTATCAGATAATAAACCGACTGTTTGAAATTGATTGTGTTGAAGTTGCTCCCCGGTTCGGATAAAACCCTGCGCAGTTTATCCGAGTCGAAGATCTTGAATTTCATCTGTGCGCCTTGGATCGCACCGTCACGCACCGTTTCCTTGGTGTGCGACTGGTATCTCTTGTATGCGGCGTTTCCCGGATGATACTTCGGCATGAGCGCAAAGTTTTCTTCAATTTTCTTGAACTCCATAATCATGTCGTAGACGACGCCGATGTTGTATGCCGGTGCTTCGCTTTTTACAGCCTGAATTGCCTTTTTGACATCAAGACCTGATATGCCGTATTTTTCAGCGGCATTCATGATCTTGTCTTCACACCACGGAAAGGAGACAAATTCGTTTTCGATGATCCTTTTGAACTTCGTTCCTTCCCTTCCTCTTGTGATCCGGTCGTAGATTTTTTGATATCCCTTAAGGACGGCTTTTTCTCTTTGATATGCCGCATAACCGATAACGGTCTCGATCAAAGAGATCGCACATTTATACCAGTAGTCTTCGTTTTCCCCTCTTGCCGCATTCTTGGTAAAGATCCTTGCAAAATCCTGTAAGCGGATCGAATCAACCCTTCCTGTCTTTTCGTCTATCGTCTCGGAAAGGCAGTCCCAGCATTCGGAATAGTCTAGGTTCTGCATATTGAGTACTCTGACATCGCACTCCTCGTTCCTGGCGTATTGTCCTGTTGAAGTATAGATTTCCGCAGACGGGTCAACGACAACTTCGGATATTCCGTCTTTGATTCCCTGTATGACGTTGTTTTTTACGATAGTGAATGTTTTGCCCTGACCGGAATTGGCCAAAACCAGAATGTTCTTTGTACCAGGTGCGCCTTTCTCTTTTTCCTTGTAGGATATGACTCTTTCCCAGTTTTCAGTTTCCTGTCCCATAAGGAAGTCGGTAACATTATCGCCATCCTCGATATTGAAGTACCTTTCCTTTTCATAGGGTGTAATGAAATGAGCTTTGCCCCTTGTGCTTTTCTCAAGGAACGTGACCCCTCTTTCGTCCTCGTATGTGACATTATTTGTGCCTGATGCCTTAAACAGCGCTACAGCTACGACGATCACTGTAACGATGAATATGATGATCGTGAAGGTAAAGCCTGAATGCAATCCAACGAGTATCGGACTTTTATCAGATTTTATAAACGGTCTGATAAACGATCCTGTCATCCAGGCGGATGCCATAAAAATGATAAATAGCATCAATAGAAACGCCGTGATAATCAGCGCCTTCTTTCCCCTTCCGCATCCACGATAATAGGCAAACAGACTCCTTGGTTGTTTCACTCATTTTCTCCTTCCAGGATTTCAATAAGCCCGTTCAAATCCGATCCGACGTAATGATCCGCAAATTCACCGTTTACAATTTTTACAAGTTCCGGCGTGAAGATCTTTTTCTTTCCATCCTCTTCAATCAGAACCGGGTTCATGATTTCTAGGAACCGCAAATAAGATTCATAGTCCTCGGCGACTTCGGTCGCATTCATATAGTAGAGTACTTTATCTTGTTCCTTTGCCTTTACCGCCAAATTGTTAATCACTTCCTGGCAGACACCGCACTGAGGTGAACTCACAAGAAGCAGAGCGCTTGCCTTCTGATTCAAGATCTTTTCAAGCTGTTTTAGATCGATCTTTCTCAGGACGTCTATGTTGTCTTGATCAAAGTTTTCGTATCCGGACATATCCGGTACCGTCCAATCGTATTCAGCTGTTTTCGGTTCCGTCTCTTTTTGTATTTCGCAACCGCAAAACAGCATTGTGAGCAATACAGAAAAAAGAATCAGAAAATTATTGTTTTTCGTCATCATCGGAGAAAAACAGCTCCTCAATTGACATTCCATAAAGCTCAGCAAGCGGTTTGATACGGCCAAGCGGCGGAATGCGATCCCCTCTTTCATAAGCCAGAATCGTAGCAGCGGAGCAGTTCAGCTGTTCGGCTACATATTCCGTGCTCATATTCAATTCATTTCTTCTTTTTCTCAGTCTCTCCATATATTTTTTTCTGCTTGGCATTATTTCAGATCTCCATTTCAATCTATATTTTAAGTTATATTTATCTTTACTCTCTGTCAAGTTTACACCAATTATAAAGTTTTTTGAATTTGCACATATTGTTATACTTATGCATCTTGGTATAATTCTTCTTACATTATTCGCTTTTGTGTTTTAAAATTTAACTAAGAGTGAAGATAAACTTGATAGCATATTAGGGAAAAATTCGGAAACAGAAGAAACAGGAGCGAGTTTTATGACAAAACATTCTACAAACAATATTCGATGCGAATTTGACGGAACCAGGTTATATGCCTTAAGAGTTGAAAGAGGCATCACCATGATGCAGCTTGCCAAAGCGCTTGGCATGAGTGAATCTACAATCAGTTTCTATGAATCAGGAGACAGAACCCCATCTTTTGAGGCATGCGGAAAAATCTGTAATTTCTTCGGATGCGACCTGAATTATCTTTTCGGCACATCCGATCAGAAGCTTTCCTCTATGACCGGTGTCGGAAGCAACAACAGAGCGGTTCCTGTCTTTGATCGGAATAAGCTGATTAAAGATTACGAAGGAAATGGGAGCGCTGTTTTCGATCCAAACTTCACTCACAGTATTATCAATCTGCCGGATGATCTTCTGATGAAGAACAAAAGCTATTTTGCCATCAGGGCAACGGAAGGTACGCTAGCCAATTACGGGATCAATCCGGACGACATCTGTATCTTTGCTGCCTGTGAAGAAAACGATATCAGCAACAACAAAATCGTTTGCGCCGTAGTAAACGGAAAGGCCGCAATCAAAAAATATTACAGGACGGCAGATGCGCTTCTTCTGTACAGTGGTGGGGATGACGAACCAATCAGAATCACCAGCAGCAGACAGGGATTTGTGATCGGTAAGCTGGCTCTGGTTCTCTCCAACCGTCAGTAGATTTCACAAGCAATCAAAAAGAGGCTGTTACGAAGAATGACACCAATGTCAGGCCGTAATCAGTCTCTTTTTTATAAAACCTTATCTGTATAAATCTGCTAATTCTATATGTTTTATCTCGTCAGTCTCCTTTGCCGCAAAACCGGATCTGGAAAAGAAAACATACCTGTAACAATCAAGGCCCGTCTTCTTTACCTGACTGATCTCTTCATCAATTATTTCTTTTGAGATCTTTCTTTTCCTGAATTTGACCTCATAAAAAACATAACCGTTCTCATCTCTGCTGACGACGTCAAACTCACCATTGCTGTGACTTTGCGGATCATCATAGTAATACTTGCCGATCTTCTCGATCACCGGTACGATGTTGCCCAGCAGATTCTGTCTGATCAGATACTGTCTGCATATCTCTTCAAACTTCTGCGGAACATAACGTTCCTCAAAATCAGTACCAATATATCTGTTGTAGAAGGTTTCCGGATCCATGATCTTCAGTTGCGATGAATACCTGAAAATGTATCTGTAATAGAAAAGCGACAGATTATCACTGATATAATATCCCGCTTTCTTTCTGTTGTTTTCGTCGTTGATCGGAACTCTTTTTTCGACTACTTCCATCCTGATAAGCTTTTCAAGCACATCAACAAGGGTCGGCCCGCTTGATACATGAGACTGAGAAAGGATATCGCTGTATTTTGAAAAACCTTTGGATAATGCCTCGAACACTTCGTTGGCGTTGACCATTTTGGAAATCTCGGCATTCAGATACATGGACACCTCGTTCTCCAAACGCGCTCCGGATGAAGCGATCAGATCGATGATGTTTTCTTTGACAGTTTTCCCATCATCAATAAGCCGGTTAAAATACGGAATCCCGCCAAATACCGAATAGATCCTGACTTTATCCTCGGCAGAAAAACCCGGATAAAACAAAGCTGATTCATAATAATCCATCTGTTTGAGATCGATAGTCAGATCGACCCGGCCAAACAAAGGATTGGAATTTTCCAATAACGATCTCATGATGTCGACATAAGAACCGAGAATGATCAGTTTCAGTTTTGAACCCTCTCTATGCCTGTCAACGAGCGACTGAACAATACTGTCTAGTCCTTTGACGTTTTCCCTAAGGTATGGATATTCATCTAGGACAAAAGCGATGTTTTCCTCACTTGCCAGGGAAAACACATAATCCATAACTTCATCAATCGATCTGTAACCTAATTTAGGTAATCCAAATGCTTCTGAAATGATGTCGCAGATACTATGAACGTTGTTTTCTTCACTCACCTGTTTACATTCATAATAGATGCTTCTTATTCCGGTATTTTTCAGTGCCTGTTTAACAAGTTCACTTTTTCCTACTCTTCTTCTGCCGTATATCAAAACCATCCTCATCTCATCTGAAGACAATTCTTTCTTTAATCGGTCAAGTTCTTTTATACGCCCGTGAAATTTCATTTTAATTCGGCTCCATCCGACTCGGTCTCTATCGAGTTAATTATATTTTATTATATTTTTCTTTTATTGTCCATTTTACTCGGTTTCAACCGAGTCGGTATAATCCGAGTAAAATATTCTACTGTTTAGCAGCTGATATTTTGTGCAAGAAAAGGCGTCGTGTCTATCCACGAAATCAGGCCGTTCGGTGGCTGTCAGATATTGTAAGTTGTCTATTGATTCTTAACGGATAAATAAAAGACCGGCAATAATACCGCCGATAAAACCGCCTGCATGCCCGGGCAGAGAAACCCCCGGCAAAAAACTGATGATGATATTAGGAACGATCATTCTTCCTACCAGATACAGGTCGCTGCTGTCCCACTGCCCGTCATCTTTATACAGAAGAACGGCAAAATAACCAAGGATCCCAAACACAACTCCCGAGAAACCGACGGTATAGCCGTTAGAGAAAAACGTCACAAACAAACCCGAAAGCAGCATCGACAGCAAGATCGCATACGAATAGCTTTTCTTTCCTGTTTTGAGCTCACAATAGGAACCGACGTTGACAAAGGAAATGAGATTGGCTGCAATGTGCTGCAGGTTGGTATGCATCAAGGCTCCGGTCACAATGCGGTAGATCTGGCCGCTTCTGACAGCAGCAGGAAGCAAGGCAAACCTTTCGATCGTCACGATCCCCAAAATCTGCAGGATGAAGACGGCCGCACAGACAATTGTCCAGGTGATCGTCGTACTTATTTTTTCGCTATTTCTCATGTTATTTTACGCTCCTTTTTATTCTGCTTTTGACTATACGGTTTTCTTTGCATGAGAAGCTACACAAATTTGTCCGGATCATTATCCGCGATGATTGATCCAAGTCTTTTCCAGACTACTCAAGCTCGATACCGATTGTCTGGCTGCAGACGTGTTTGTAATTGTCCTGGAAAAACAGACAGGTATCAATCAGATATCCTTTATCTGAAGGATTCTTGTATTTGTTCAGCCCATTAATGTATTCGGCCCTGTACTGGTCCAGTACAACAAAAGGAATGATATTGTTTTTTAAACATTCCTTAAACATAATCATCCTTCCAATGCGGCCGTTACCGTCTGAAAAAGGATGAATCGACTCAAATCTGAAATGGAAATCAACAATATCCTCAAATCTGATATCTCTTTTCTTGTTGTACTCCTCTAGCAGATCATCCATATCGGCAGAGACGTCTTCCGGTGCAGAGGTTTTTATTATATTGACGATTCCGATAATGTTGGGCTTGGTCTTATAGCCTCCGACATTGTACTTCGGATCAAACGCTTGAGATGTTCCGGCTTTTAATATTGAATGATATCCTTTGATCAGACCACTTGATAGGTCCCGATCCCAGGTATCCAGCATATAATCAAACAGCCGGAAGTGATTTGCCGTTTCTATTACATCATCGATTTTTATTGCATCTTTATTCTGATTAAAATAAAGATTGTTTGTTTCATAGATCAGCTGTGTCTGTTCTTCTGTAAGCTGGCTGCCTTCAATCTTGTTTGAGTTATATGCAAAAGAGACCTGGGTCCACCAGTACAAACTTTTTAGTTCTTTTTCTTCTTTCTGTTCGATAAGAGTCTTCAGTATGATGTTTTCCATTTTACCTGCCTCTGTTTAGATATGATTATCCGGATCGTTTTCCATAATCATGGTCCCGATCTTTTTCCTGATTTTGAATAATTGCGCATCCGCCTGCTTCATCTTCTTGAGTGTTGGCTGCCTGCTCTCATCATCAGCAATTTTATCAAGCTCATTGTCTATATATTCCAGTTCTTCAATAAGACGGTCAAAATCGAGCTTCCCCTTCTTAATGAGTGACAAAGGATTATCGGCGGGTTGTTTCTTGTTGCTTTTCTTTTCCTCTTCTCCGGTCAGCTTGCTGTAGGCATAACGGATCGAGATTTTGTTTTCTCTGATCTGTTCATAGAGTTCAGGCGATTCCTTCTTAATTCTTAAGAGGCGCCATATTGTTGTCTCCCCTGCCCCCTGGATTCCCATCTCTTCTTTGAGTATTTTTGAGATGGCTTTGTAATCCTGGCTTTTCTTGGTGTTTTTATATTTTCTTTCCGGAAGAACCTGTCTCAGCACCTTTTCTTTATAGCTTGGGTCTTTTTCGAACTTTTCAAGGACTTCTTCCATGTAGTCGAGAATACTCTTCTGATTGAGTATGACAAAAGTGCCAAGATTCTTGGTCTGTTTTTCTGTTTTTGCGTTGTCGTTGTTCTTAACTTCCATTTGTCTTAATTGTGCTTCAATTTTTTCCTTTGGAAAAAATTCAAAATATGATTCTTCTATTTTACCTATTAAGGGGGCATTAAACCATGCATACCAATCTTCTTGTTTCCTTAAAATTCTCCGGGAGAATTATTACCGCTTTTCATTTTTCTTCGGCCAACCGAAGAAAAATGCATGGCTTCGTTTTTTTACTCTTCCCTAATAGTTTTCATGGCCTCGTCAACCGAAAGCTCTTTTATTTTTATTTTGTTGAGTAGATCCAAAACTTCTGCCTTGGAATATGTTCTGGATTTTGGTCTTCCTTTTGTCTTTTTAGTTAATGATTTTTTAAGTGCATTAACATCAAAGTTTTTGTTGTTGATTTCTTTTATGACTTTGTCTTTATCGATCTTGTTAAAGATTGTTTTTAAAACTTTGGCATCCTTGTTTGTTAGCCTTCCGTTATAAATCGCTTCTAAATATCTCTCATCCTTTTTAAATGTGTTAAGCAGTGACAGATTTTTATACAGCGTGCTTTCGCTGATTTCCAAACCGTAATTATCATAAATATAAGTTTTAATCTCTGATATTGAAGGATCTTCTTTCCCAATAACATCCAAGGTGTTTGCAAGCATTTCAAAAGTGGTTGTTGCTCTTGATGTAAGGTTCGTGTCGTTATATATTGTGTTATCGCTGCCATCGATATCATCTATAATCTTTGAAGGAATGTACAATTTTTTAATTTGTTTTTCTTCCTCTGAAGACAATAAAGGGTTGTTGGCTTTTTCATATAAATTCTTTTTCTTTAAGCTTTCATAGAATTTAATGATATCCTCTTCGGTTTCGACGTCTTTATTTAAGGCATTAGAAAGTGCCGCTTTGTATCTTCTGTGTCCTGACGAAATGAAGTATCTACAACCAAACGTTTCCGACATTTTTTGCAGATATTCCCTTTCCTCTGGGCTTACATCATTTTGCAAATACCTTTTTATTTCTACAACGACTATCGGCTGCAACAGACCGTTTTTCTCAATAGATTTTGCCAGTGCTCTGGTGGTTTTTGGATCATTAATATATTTGTTTGAAAACCTTGGGCATATCCACTTTAGCGGAAGTTCATGAATGTCTGTCATATTGACAGCATCTTCTCCTCCAAACCCTTGGTTTATCATGCTTTTACTTCCTTCTTTGAACTGATCGTTTATACCTAGAAGTGAGTTTAATCTACTCGCCATTTTTCCTCCTATTTTT